>JAADJC010000050.1 GCA_013151025.1 Acidobacteriota bacterium | reverse complement strand
GCACTGTTTTGTGTGGAAGCTTCCTTCGCCGCCTGTAATTCCCTGAACCACAATTCTGGAATCTTCTTTGACTAAAATTGCCATGTTATGCCTCCACTCTCACTTCACAACCGCTGCCACTTTTTTGGCAGCTTCTTCCAACTCCGATGCAACGGAGAAATCCAAACCGGACTGTTTCAGAATTTCCGAGCCTTCCTTCGCATTGGTTCCCTGGAGACGGATGACGATGGGAACTTCAACTCCCACCTTCTTTGCCGCTTCCACGATGCCGCTGGCCACCATATCACAACGGACAATGCCGCCGAAAATGTTGATCAAAACGGCCTTCACCGCCGGGTCGGACAGAATAAGACGGAATGCGTGCTCTACGCGTTCTGCATTGGCCGCGCCGCCTACATCCAGGAAGTTTGCAGGTGTTTCGCCGGCAAGCTTGATAATGTCCATCGTTGCCATTGCCAGTCCGGCACCGTTGACCATGCAGCCTACGTTTCCATCCAGCTTAATGAAATTCAAGTCATACTTTGATGCTTCCACTTCGTAGGGATTTTCTTCCGTCAAGTCCCGAAGTTCCGGCAGGTCCGGGTGGCGGAACATGGCATTGTCGTCAAAATTCATCTTGGCATCCAGGGCCAGCACATTTCCATCACCGGTGACAATCAGGGGATTGATTTCCATCAGTGATGCATCTTTGGCTTCAAAAGCCCGGTACAGTTTCATGAAAAACGGCACCGCCTTTTTCGCGACCGCCGGGGAAAGCCCTAGGCCGAAGGCCAGATTCCGTGCCTGGAAAGGCTGCAGGCCATGTTCCACGTCTACATATTCCTTCAGGATCTTTTCAGGGGAATTGGCAGCTACTTCTTCAATTTCCATACCGCCTTCACTGGAAGCCATCACAACAGGCTTTCCGCTTCCCCGGTCAATTACAATACCGGCATACAGTTCGTTGGCAATATCCAGTCCCTGTTCCACGAGAACCTTGTTGACCTTCTTACCCTCCGGACCAGTCTGGTGCGTCACCAGATTCATTCCGATAATCTTTCCGGCAAGTTCAAATGCTTCATCCGGGTTCTTTGCCAGCTTCACTCCACCGCCCTTTCCGCGTCCGCCCGCATGGATCTGGGCCTTGACAACGACAACACCGCCGCCGAGTTTTTCGGCAATGGCTTTTGCCTGGTCCGGAGTCTCGGCTACTTCGCCCTCAGGGGTGGGGACACCGAAGCTTCGGAGAATGGCTTTGGCTTGATACTCGTGGATCTTCAACATTTCCTCCTTTTATCTCTATGGTCATAAGCGAATGACCATTCACTAAAATCAAAGAATTGTAGCACACTTTATCCCACTTAAAAATTGTCCAATTCCAATAACACTTCCCGAATCATCTGCCGCTTTTCACGATAAGGCAGAAATGCGGACTTAAAGCTCTGAATAATCACATCTTTCATCTCATCCAATGTAAACCCGTAGTACTGGTGCGCAATCATTAATTCCTTGGTCAAATTCGTGTCTGAAACCAGCCTGTTGTCTGTGTTCAGCGTGATTCTCAGACCGAGATCGTAGTAAAGCCGAACGGGGTGGTCCTCAAAGGTCGGTACCGCCTTGGTCTGAATGTTGCTGGACAGACAAATTTCAAGGGGAATCCGGTGGTCGTTCACGTAATTAAGGAGATCTCCGCTTTCAAACAACCGTGTCCCGTGACCGATCCGGTGGGAGCCGCAGTAATGAATCGCCTGATGGATACTCTCCGGGCCATAGGCTTCCCCGGCGTGAACAGTGGAGTTAATATTGTTCTTCAAAACCAGGTGAAATGCCTCCTGATGTTCCCTTGCCGGATAATCCTCTTCCGCGCCGGCCAGGTCAAATGCCACTACACCCTTGTTTTTATATGCAACCGACAACTCCGCCAGTCGCATGGAAAACTTGGGGTCTATATTGCGGATACCGCAGACAATTACACCGCTCTTCACGCCGAAATCCCGTTCACCCAGTCTGAGACCCTCCAATACCGCATCCAGAATTACTGCCAGATTCATGTCCTGCAGCTGGTGAAGAATAGGAGAATAACGAACCTCAATATACTTGACATTTTCCTTCGCCACATCCTCAATCAGCTCATAGGCAGCCCGGGTCAGGGCTTCCGGTTTCTGCAGAACGCTCAAGGTAATATCAAAGGCCTTCAGATAATCCACCAGGCTCTTGCAGTCAAACCCCGGCTGAAGCAGCTTCTTCAACTTGTCTGTGTCATCGCTGGGCAGCTTAACCTTCTGCTCCTCGGCCATTTGCAAAACCGTCTCAAATCGCATACTCCCGTCCAGGTGACAGTGCAGCTCCACCTTGGGCAACTTCCGGACAAGGGACTCCGTAACCTCAACGGCATCGGCATCATCTTTCCGAGGCTCGGTATCACATTTATACTCTTTCAATCCTGTCTGATATTCATTCGCATTGGACATACACCCTCCCTGATGCTCATTGTTGAAGGCATTATAGCCCAGCTCCCCCCGCACTGCAAACAGACTGTGAGCCATTGCGCACAGAGAGTCGGACTATGGGGTGGGGCAGGAGTAAGAGAGAAGCAAGGAACATGCGTGCGGATATGCGAGTGGAGAAACATTAAAGAGTTGACAATTTGGCCTTGGACATGGGAAAGTAACCAAATTAAGCGTTATTTAGTTATTAAAGTTGACAAATTTATCAGAAATAGGCATATTATGGTATCAATGTAGGTGAAATGGAGTGGAAATGTGGATTCAACGCTTCTATCAGAATCAATTTTTCAACTATCTGGAACCCGGAAAAGTAACGCTCCTTTACGGGCCGAGGCGAACCGGAAAAACATCATTGGTTCAACATGTCCTTGCCAACGAAAAAGGACGAATATTTCAGGGAGCCGGAGAAGATCAGCTTTTGAAAGACCTCTTCCGGCCCATTCAAATCAGCAGGATTCGCAGTGCATTTGAGGGTTATTCCATTGTATTTATTGATGAAGCTCAGAAGATTCCTGATGTTGGGAATTGCTTGAAGGTTCTTGTGGATCATGTTAAAAATGTCCGTGTCATTGCCAGCGGTTCTTCTTCCTTCCAGCTTTCCGCAACAGTGGGCGAGCCACTGACCGGGAGACAGCGAACTTTGTTTCTGTACCCTCTCTCTATCATAGAACTGAAATCACAGTTCGGCGGTATGTATGTGCTGGAGTCCCTGGAAAATTACCTGATTACCGGCATGTACCCTGAAGTCCTGACATTGGCGAACAATTCAGATAGAATTGATTACCTTTCGACCTTGCGGGACTCTTACCTGTTCCGGGATATCCTGGAACTGGAAAATATCCGAAATTCTGATAAGTTAGCAGACCTCCTTCGTCTTCTTGCTTTTCAGATAGGCAAAGAAGTTTCATTGAATGAACTAAGCAATTCTCTTGGCCTGGCCAAGAAAACAGTGGAACGATACCTGGACTTACTGGAAAAGTCATTTGTTATCAAAAAAGTACGGGGCTTTTCACGAAACCTGAGAAAAGAAATCAGCACAAGTTGTCGCTATTATTTCGTTGATAACGGAATCAGAAACGCGCTTATCAACAATTTCAACCCACTCTCCATGCGAAATGACATCGGGATGCTCTGGGAAAATTTCCTGTTTATGGAGAGAATGAAAAAATTGCATTACAATCGCATACACAGCAACATTTATTTCTGGCGCACCTATGACAGGCGTGAAATTGATCTGGTTGAAGAAAGGAACGGCAGATTGTACGGTTATGAACTCAAATGGGGAAAAGGCAGAGAAAAACAGATTAAACTGTGGACAGACTCCTACAAAAACGCTTCACTTGAATTTATTACCCGTGAAAATTTCCTTGAATTCATCACTTGACGCTGTGGCACAAACATCGTAACTCATACTGACAAAGCCAATAATATATTAATACGTTTTCAATGACTGATTCCCCAATCTTTCCCCTCTTTTGCCCAAGCCATCACCCGGAACAGTGGCGGAGCCACGGCATCACTTATCACTTCTTGTCTCTACTTGTCTTTCGCGGCAAGGAGGGTGAGGAGAGCAACGACGTTGCTTTTGATATTGCCGGTTTCGGCGCTTCTGCTGCCGATGCAGGAGGGACACCCGCTGTCGCAACGGCAGGATTGCACAAGCTTTCTGGCAGCCTCAAAGATTTCAGTCCGTATCTGGAACAGTTCACTGCTCAACCCGATTCCGCCGGGATAACTGTCGTAGACAAAGAGAGAGAACTGCTGGGGTGAAGCAGTATCGTCCACCTGCATGGCACTGCCCAGATCCCGGACATTACTCATCAGGTGGATGGCGCTGACGGTTTTCACACCGTAGAGCAGGCCGGAAAGGGTTTCGGTAAAATCCATTCGGTTAATTCCCAGTTGTTCCTGCAGCTCCTCTGACAATGTGACCCAGAAGGCACTGGTGTGAATTTCCAGATCCGGCAGTTTCACTTCGCCGTATCCGACGTTTTCATTGGTGTAGAATTTGATTTTTTTATAGCCGGTTACCCTTGTGAGGACGTGGACATCACCCAGGTTGACTTGATGAAATCCCGCGTTCAGTGTTTTTTCCACAGTGAGGATGTTCAGGTGGGTGTGGTCAATGGCGTCGGTGTAGTAATCCGATTTTACAGGCCTGACATAGGCTTTGCGATTTTCATAGTCCAGTTCTTCAACCTGGTAAAGCCCCCCTTGGAGCATGTAGATGGCTTGTTCATACAGGGTGGTGTGGGCCGCCGTGTAATCCACCTCTGCAATGACCCGGTTGCCCTTTCCCGATTTGTCAATCACCACAAAATTCGCGTTGGTCACTGAACGCAGAGAGAATTCCGCCGCCGGGTAGCTGTCGCCGATCCAGTGCCATTTGTCTCCGAAGTGGTTGACCAGTTCCATATCCGCCATCTGTTCCATTGCCGGGCCGGGACTGACAGACCCCAGCTTTTCTCCATCCACCACCGGCAGTTCAAAGGCGGCACAGGCCAGGTGACTGAACAAGATTTCAGGGTTGTCGGGATTGATTCTTCCGTGTTCCGCAGAACGGCCGAATAGGTAGTCCGGATGGCCCACAATAAACTGGTCCACCGGCAGGTTGGAGGCAATGAGGACCGAAACGGCATCTCCCTCCTTTCTGCCGGCACGGCCGGACTGCTGCAGTGTACTGGCAATGGTGCCGGGATAACCGGCCAGGACAGAGCCCTGAAGTGTGCCGATGTCAATTCCCAGTTCCAATGCATTGGTAGAGAGAATGAACTTCAATTCCCCGTTCCGCACCGCCTTTTCAATTTTTCGCCGTTCTCCGGGAAGGTAGCCGCCCCGATAGCCGGTAATGCTTTTCTTTTTTGTGACCGGTGCCCGGTCTTTCAGGTATTTTGTCAGTACCTCAACCGCCATACGGGTACGGGCGAATCCGATGGCAGATACGTCGTGCTGAATGAATTTCAGCATAAATTGCACTGCCGTTTCGATGTAGCTTTTACGAATCCCAAGCTCGAGGTTGACAATGGGCGGGTTAATTAGAAAAAAGTGTTTTGCGGAGGAAGGCGCCCCGGTTTTCTCAATCAATATGAACTTTTCTTCGCACAGGTCTTCTGCCAGACTCAGGGGATTTGCAATGGTTGCGGAACAGCATATAAAAACAGGGTGGGCGCCGTAAAATCGGCAGATCCGCTTCAACCTCCGTATCACATTGGCAAAATGACTGCCGAATACGCCGGTATAGGTGTGCATTTCGTCAATCACAATATATTTCAATGATTCCAATGCTTGTTTCCACTTGGGATGGTGGGGGAGAATGGCTTGGTGAATCATGTCGGGATTTGTAATCAGCACCTGGGCGTTTTTCCGAATGGCACCACGCGTATCGGAAGGGGTATCTCCATCGTAGACATCACATTTCACATTAATATTTGCCGCTTCCGACAGGTTCAGAAGACCGGCCATCTGATCCCTGGAAAGCGCCTTTGTGGGAAAAAGAAATGCCGCTCTGGCTTCCGGGTCCGCCGCAATCTGATTCAGTACCGGAAGGTTATAGCAGAGGGTTTTTCCGGACGCTGTCGGGGTTACCACGACTACATTTTTCCCGGATTCAGCCAGAGAAAAAGCCTCAGCCTGATGGCTATACAAAGAATTTATTCCCAATGAAGAAAGCCCTTCTACAATTTCCGGTCGTAACTGTGTCGGCATTGGATTCATTTTAGCCGCCCTGGCAGGAATCAACTGGTAATGGGCCAGCCATGGGTTACTTTTCAGGTCTTCTATGAGCTTTAAAAGGGCCGGATCTGCCATTTTCGGGGCCGATTCAGAAATTCACGCCGACTTTGTAGCGGAAATGACAACTGACGCAACTGCTCCTTAACTTATCAAAGTGGTATTTTGCCCGTTTCGGTTGGTTGTCTTTTACACTTTCTTCCAGAAAATCCAGGGTATGCTGCATGTCCCGAAGGTTCTCCTGATAAATTTCCGGATTTCTGGACGGAAGTTTGTTCAAAAGAAAATCTGTCTCTGTCCGGATTCGGGTCACAGAATCCGTAACAGCTTCAGGAGTATCCCCTTTGCCTTTTACCCATTGCTGAACAATCTCGTAGTGTTTTTTCATTTTCAACATGGACAATTTGACATCGTACCGGGTAGGTTTGTCAAAGTACATCCGACCGCCCAGACATCCCACCAGAAAAAATGTAAGTAAAAACAACGAAACCGTTTTGACACTCATTTTTGCCTCCCTTTCAGAAATTGGACGGTCGTTTTAACCGTCTCCAGAAGGTTCTGAAAATTTGCCCGCCCTTTACCCGCAATATCAAATGCGGTGCCGTGGCTCACAGAGGCCCGGATGAAGGGAAGACCCAACGTAATGTTAACACATTTCTCAGGATAGAGGGTTTTGATCGGAGTAAGTCCCTGGTCGTGGTACATGGCGTACACCAGCACACTGCCATCTTCGGGAAGATGGCAAAACAGCGTATCGGCGGGAAATGGACCAGTTACTTTCATGCCTTCTTTGGAGAGCATATTCACCGCATCCCGTATTTCAAAATCTTCGGTACCGAGACGTCCCTGCTCCCCGGCATGGGGATTGAGGCCACAAACCCGAATTTCGAATGGCTTATGAATCAATCGGCTGTAATTCAGATGGGCAAACCGAATGCCGTCCATAATCCGTTTCCGGGTAACAGTTTCCGGAACCCTCGCCAATGGCATATGAATGGTATGAAGAATCACGGAAAAGGCCGGGGCATAAAATAGCATCATGGTTCGTGAAACATCTGCCAGCTCCCGAAGCATCTCCGTATGGCCCGGGTAGGGAATCCCAGCCAACTCCCATGCTTTCTTGGAAATGGGGGCCGTTACCAGCGCATCACATCTACCGGACAGACAATGGGAAACCGCCATACGGATAGCCTCGGCAGCGTATGCACCGTTTAACCTTGAAAGCTTGCCGGGACTTGCCTCCCACTCCAGTTCAGGGACACTGACTCCCACAGGATCCAGATTCCGATTCCGACAGTTGCCAACATCTTTCAGGAGACGACGGGAAGCATAAATTATCGGACGACAGAATGCCTGGATTTCAGGCAATGCCTTGCAGATGATTTCAGGGCCAATACCAGATGGGTCACCGGGGGTGATAGCAAGAACAGGCTTTGTACTCATAGTCTTTCAGTGAAATGCTTAATCCTCTTTTTCAGAATCCGACTTTTCATCGGGAACGTCTGCCTTGTCCGTTTCAGTATGCACCGGTCGGCGCATTCGACGACGAGCTGAACGACTCTCCTCCTCCTGCTTGTACATGTACTTTATTCTCGCCTTCATGATGAGGAGATTGGGTTCTTTCAACCGATTTACTTTGAGACAGTTTTTATCGTACCATTCAATGATACCGCGAATTTCTTCTCCATCCTCCATGATAATCACAATAACTGTTTTGCTGGTCATCTGTTTCAGGTAGTAGAAATTTTCCGCGTAGGTCTGTTCCGGTGGCGCCTGCTTGCGTCTGGCCGTAGTCAACAGGGGATGAGATAGAAGTGGTTGATCTGCGCCGCCGCCGGACGGTCTCTGCCTGCTATATTCGATCTGGTGCTGCGGCCTGCTATCCGGAGCGCCCATTCTGGCCTTGATATCTTTCAGATTCGGACGGATTAACTTCCTGTTGGACATGGGTATGACTCCTTAATAGATTGCGATGAGCTGCCTGTTTTCCTTGATTATAACGAAAGGAAAAAGAAAATACAAGGGCGTCACTTCAGAAGAAAAAATACCTACTCGGAAGGTGGCGTTTCCTTTTTCCCTTTCTTCCCACAAAAACCGCAATCCCGATCAATTTCAAAATTAATGCAACACATCAGCCGGCCGCAAATCCCTGAAATCTTACTGGGATTCAAAATCAAATTTTGCGCTTTGGCCATTTTGATTGAAACCGGCTCAAATCGGTTCAGAAATTGCGAACAACAAAGCGGCCGGCCGCACACGCCGATACCGCCCAGCATCTTTGCCTCATCCCGAACGCCAATCTGCCTCATTTCAATGCGAAGGTGAAACTCGTGGGCCAGATCCTTAACCAGATCCCTGAAATCAATTCGCCCATCAGCTGTAAAGTAAAAAATGGCCTTGGAACAATCCAGTGTGAAGTCCACTGCCACCAGTTTCATTTCCAGGTTCCGTTCCTCAATTTTTGATCGGCAGTATGACATAGCCTCTCTTTCCCTGGCGGAAAGCTCATCTGAAATACGGACATCTTCTTCCGTTGCAATTCTGAGGATCCTGCGGGTACGATTATTGACCGCTTTTTCACCCACTGTGTGGGCTGGGATGATAACAATTCCCAATTCAGTGCCGTGGTCTGTTTCCACAACGCATTGATCCCCGCACTTTACTTTTACCCCGTTTTCTTTAAAAAAAAGGAATTTCCCGGTCTTTTTAAACTTAACGCCGATCAAATCCGGCATAGTATCTCCAATAGATGAAAGAAATGGTGCTGGTGCTCAAGGGGGGACTCGAACCCCCATGGGATTAACTCCCACACGGACCTGAACCGTGCGTGTCTGCCAATTCCACCACTTGAGCAACTTCAAGAACAGTGTAATAATAAGGATGAAGTCCGGGGATGTCAAGGGGGAATCTGCACTTGAGAATTAAGGAGAAGAAACATAAAGAAGGAGAATCTACCGCAGAGGACACAGAGTGCGCGGAGGAAAGAAGAGAATTGAAAACAGAAAAACAAAGATACAATGACGAGGATAAGACAAGATTGAGTTTAAGCTTAAGTAAAGACAGGGAAAGGGACCGGAACAGTTACTTGTCCATTCCCTCACGCACATGCACTTTCACTCGCACTTCACGAAGAATCACACCGAGGATAATATGAACTTAATTAAAGATGAAATTTGCGCTTATCTTTCGAGGCAACAATCGCCCATTGGCTTGAAACGGCTGGAACAGCGGCTGAAGCTGAGACGGCAGGAAAGAAATTACCTTCGGATGGTTCTGAAGGAAATGGTTCGGGAAGGACGAATTCAGAAAATGGAAAACCAATGTTACCAATTGGCTCCAAAAACGCCTTTCGGAGAATCCACGGGAGCTGCATTATCAGTTCGTTCCCTTGTAACGGGTGTACTGGTGAACGGGAAAGGGGGGTTCCACGTAGAAACAAGGACCCGCCGAAAAGCCATTCTGGCACGATGGCCCTTTAATATGCAGGGGCGGCCGGTGGCAGGTGACCGGGTACTGGTACTGGAAACGGGGAAAAATACCGGTATTATCGCCGGTATCGAGTACCCGAACAGAGGAAGAACCTGGGGCCGCCTGAGGGGACAACGGGTAATTCCCGCCTTCGGAAAAAACCGCTCAATCTTCCTCCAGCATGAAACCGGTAAAGGAGAGGTAGTGGAAGCCCTTGCCGGTATTCGACCCCGTGTGCTGGCCCGATTCCGTGAAGTTCCCGGTTCCGCCGCCGTTATCGCCTGTTATCGGCACAACCTGTATCTCCCCTGGCCAAAATTGGCCGTCATCCCACAGGTTGAAGAAAATAAATTGAATCGCCGCATGGATCTAACGGATCTTATAACCTTTACCATTGATGGGGCAGACGCAAAGGATTTTGACGATGCCCTTTCCCTGGAAACTGTGGAAGACGGATATATGCTGGGCGTTCACATTGCAGATGTGTCTGCTTACCTGGAACAGAACAGCCCACTTGATCAGGGTGCCATGTTACGGGGAGTTTCTGTTTATCTGCCAAACCAGACCCTTCCCATGCTACCGGAAGAACTGTCCAATGGCTTGTGCAGCCTGGTGCCGGGTGAACCCCGTCTGTGTATGTCCCTGCTGTTTCGTCTGAACAGACAATTTGAGATAGAAGATTTTAGGGTTACGCCCTCCCGGATCCGGAGCCGGTTTCGTCTGCGATATGATCATGTGAACCAGTGGTTGAAAACAGACGCAAATTCAAAAGAAAACTGGGTTTCCGAAATCGGCGACTCATTGAAAATACTGAAAGCATTCTCTGTTTTCCGTCGGAAACAACGGGAAAAACGAGGCGCTATCTTCCTGAACATTCCCAGGGGTGAACTGGTATTTACTGAAACCGGCCAGGTTTCCGGCGTTACCGGGGAAAATGGGGGTATTTCCCAGAGAATTGTTGAAGAATGCATGCTCCTGGCCAATGAAACCATTGGTAATCTGTTTATGGAAAAGAAAATTCCCGGTATTTTCCGCATCCATCCTGAACCGGCTCCCGACACCCTTCAGGCACTGGAACATTTGAAGAAAGAGTTGCATCTTGATATCCGGTTTTCGTCAGTCTCATCATTTATCAGTCAATTGAAAGATCCTCGGTTTCACTACATTATCCTTCGGTTAATGGGCAGGGCACGCTACGAAGGGGAATCGGGATATCACTTTGGCCTTGCCACAAGCAATTACCTTCATTTTACTTCCCCGATCCGTAGATATGCGGATCTGGTGGTTCACAGAATGCTGAAAGCGTGGCTTAATCACGTACCCGCCCCCTATAGCCGTCCTCAACTGAACGCTATTGCATCCCTTGTAAGTTTCCGGGAAACCCGGGCATTTTACGGAGAGCTGGATACAGCGGAAAGCCTGATCCTTGATAAGATTCAAAGGGAACAGAAGAGGGAATTTGAAGGGATTGTGTCATCTGTCAGTGAAAACGGGATTTTTGTGGAACTGGCAGACTGGTTTGTGGACGGGTTTGTCCCTCTCTCTAAACTATCCGGTCGTTACCGCCTCTCCCGGTCGGGATTTGCCCTGCAGGATAATCAGGGTCGATTCATTTCCATTGGCTCACCCATTCGGGTTCGCATAGAAAAAATCGACCCTCTTCTCAGAAGCCTCAAACTTCAGCCGGTGGACAATCGTCTGTAGCTATGATAGAAATAAATGCGGAATTATTTATTTCAGGAGGATACATGCACAAGAAACTGCTGGTTCTGATTATCGCCATGACCCAGGTAATGGTAATGGCCAAGGGTCCGATTATGACGTTTGATTCCAAGGAAATTGACCTTGGGAAAGTGAACCCGGGCAAGAAGGTCCAGGCTATTTTTAAATTTACCAACACCGGTGATGAAAAGCTTATTATTAAATCTGTCAAACCTGGGTGAGGCTGCACTACGGCCGCTTTGGAAAAGACGGCATTTCTTCCCGGTGAATCCGGAACAATCAAGGCTTATTTCAACACGAGCCACTACAACGGAAGTGTAAGCAAAACCATTCAGGTATATTCAAATACAAACGGCGGCGGCAACATTATTCGTTTGAAATTCAAAGCAACAATCGTCACGGATTTGAAACCGGCGCGCACGTCCATCTATTTTCGTAATGTTATACCGGGAAAATCGTACACGGAAAGGATTTTTATTGAAAACAACATGCACAAACCCCTTGAAATTAAAGGGCATCACATTGTAGGAAGAGTGAATGCTTCCCGCAATTTTCCATTGAAAGTTCAACTGGTCAGAAGCAAGGATGGAAAGGAATATGTATCCGTTACGTTGAAGACATTAAAAAATATGCCAATTCTGGAAAAAACCAGTTTCACGCTTTCCCTTGAAACAAATTCAAAGAAAATGCCAAAGATGAACCTTTTCATCATTATTCGGATGCAGAAACCGATTCTGGTAAAACCGATTTCCCTGTTCATGTTTGGCAATCACCGGAAAGTAAAACGGGCCCGGCACATTCAGTTGACATCCAATACAGGAAATCCGCTTGAGATTGTGTCAATCAAGGACAATGGAAAAACCTTCGTATTTGAAACTGTCCGGGAAAACGAAAAAATCATCGATATCTGGATCGGTATCAAAGAAAATGCACCTCTCGGAGTCTTCAATGAAATCATCAGGATTGTGGCAAAAGAAGGAGATGTGGAACATAAGTTCTCTATTCCTGCACGGGGAAGCGTAATTCAGTGATATAAATTGAAATTACAAAATAAAAAAAGGAGGGGAAATCCCCTCCTTTTTTTGATAGCTGTTGTTCGATACTCAGGCAAATAAGGCCGACAGGTCGGTTGCTTCCCATGAAAAACCGGGTTCATTTCGGCCAAAGTGGCCATAGGCCGCTGTCTGCAGATAAATCGGCCTGCGTAAATTCAGTTTTTCAATGATTCCGGCAGGTGTTAAATCTACATTTTTTCGAATCAATTCTGCCAGTTCCCCATCAGGACGTTTCCCGGTACCATGGGTGTTCACCATCAGAGAAACAGGATCTGCAACCCCGATTGCATAGGCAATCTGGATTTCTGCCCGGTCCGCCACACCTGATGCAACAATATTTTTTGCCAGATAACGCGCCATGTAAGAACCGGAACGATCCACCTTGGAAGGATCCTTACCGGAAAAAGCGCCACCGCCATGGGCACCAAACCCGCCGTAGGTATCTACGATAATTTTCCGTCCGGTAAGTCCACAATCTCCCTGGGGGCCTCCGACCACAAAACGACCTGTGGGGTTAACATGATAAGTCGTGTCCGAATCCAGTAAGTGTTCCGGAATAACCGGGAAAATAACATTGTCCAGTATTTCCTGGCGAATTGTGGCCGGTTCAGCTGACTCTGCATGCTGGGTGGAAATGACAACCGTATCCACACGTTTTGGTTTTCCGTCTTCATATTCAACCGTCACCTGAGATTTTCCGTCCGGGCGGAGAAATTTCAGAATTTTCTTTTTTCTTACCTCTGCCAATCTCCGTGTCAGCCGATGTGCCAGCATGATGGGCATGGGCATCAATTCTTCCGTTTCATTTACGGCAAAGCCAAACATCATACCCTGGTCTCCGGCCCCTCCTGGATTTACCCCCATGGCAATATCCGGTGACTGTTCATCAATGGTGGAAACAACACCACAGGTGTCACTGTCAAATCCGTATTTCGCCCGGGTATATCCAATGTCCCGTACCGTTTTTCTGGCGATATTGGGAAAATCCACGTAGGTTCTGGTCGAGATTTCCCCGGCAATCAAAATCAGACCGGTGGTAACCAGTGTTTCGCATGCTACCCGTCCATTGGGGTCATCTTTTAGAACAGAATCCAGAATCGCATCTGAAATCTGGTCTGCAATCTTATCAGGATGACCTTCTGTAACGGATTCTGATGTAAAGAGATATTTTGTCATTCTACCCTCCAGTTGCTGCTGTCACGAACCGAAATCTCTCGCCGGTTCATCAGGCGCAGAAATAGTTTTTGCCTGTGCATTATACCTGTGCCGGCGTATGAACACAAGTGGTCTTTGCGGAAGAGATGTTCGGTATGATGTGACACAAGAAGATAAGGCCGGACAAGGTTGATATTAAGATTCAATAAAGACAGGGAAAAATGAACTCCCTGACTTTTGTCCCTCGCGCACTTGCACATTCAGTCACATCATTCTCATACTCAATGACATGAAACAATAAAAAAATCAATCCCCAGGGTGCGGCCAAAAGACCGGGCAACACCGGTATTTGAAAATTGTCCCAGAAGAACCTTGTAGAGGTTTCCCCGTTCCACAACACGAGCAGTATGAGTGGTTTCACCTGTTAACCGGGCCGCGTATGCTGTAGCGTTTCCTCTTACGGCAAATGCACCCACCTGAACGGCAAAACAGTTTTCCTTAACCCGTTTGAACAAGTAAAGAGTAACCGGTACGACCCCGTCTTTAGCAGAACCCAGTTTTCGGGCTGCTTCGTAAGAAAGGTCAATAATTCTGCCATGGACAAATGGGCCCCGGTCGTTGATTACAACCTCAAGGGTACGACCGTTTCTTTCATTCTTTACCAGAACATGTGTACCAAGGGGAAGTGTTTTGTGCGCCGCTGAAACCTTGTACATGTCATAGATTTCACCGGAAGCCGTCGGCTTTCCATCAAAATCTTTCCCATACCACGAAGCCAGCCCTTTCTCATACTCAATCAAGTTCCCTGTCTGAATGCCAGATACGGAGTTTCCCGCCCCCGGAGTTCGCGGCGGCAAGTAACATGCCTCAAGCAGGGTCAGAATCAAAAATATCGCAGTACGGTTCCATTTCAAGGAGCACCTCCCGATATGCATGATCTGTGGCAAGGGCTTTGAGAAAATCTCCAACAAGATGGAGAGAGCCTGTCACCACAATTGATGGGTATTGAGTTATATTTGATATAATTTGAGATATATTTTGATATGGCGCGTCAAAAACGGGATTCTCTTTAAATGTTTCCTTGTCCATGAATCGATGGTAGGCTCCAGAAGTCAGGACAACGTTCGAAAAGCGTTTTCGAAGCATCTGGTACATCCTTTCTCCGTTCTTGTCCCGCATACACCCGAACACCACCAACCCTGCGTCAAATTCTGCCCCTGCACTGTCCAAAAATTTTGCCATCGCCGCAGGGTTATGGGCGCCATCCAACAGAATCGGAGGGGATGTCGGTAATATCTCCATCCGGCCGGGCCATTTCAACGCGGAAAGCCTGCTGGTCACATCCCCGGTCTCACCGGTCAGGATCTGATAAGCTGCCAATGCAAGGGCCAGATTTTCCCCCTGAAATGTGCCGTTCAACGGTGAAGTGGCAGATATTGATTGTCTGTTTATTTGTACACGGACTGCGGCAAGTTGTCCCTTTCCCCGTGTAAGAACTTCAGGCGCCACTGAAACAACCGGTGCACTCATTTTCTTTGCCGTATTGACAATCCATGGAAATGCCTCTGTATTTTCCAGTACCACCACTGGAACGCCCGGCTTAATGATACCTGCTTTTTCCAAAGCAATTGCCGGAACAGATTCTCCCAACATGCTGGTGTGATCCAGAGAAATAGAAGTAAGTACTGTCAACTCCGGAACCAGTGTGTTTGTCGCGTCCAGCCGTCCCCCCAGGCCGGTTTCTACTACTGCCGTATCCACTTCCATAAACTTGAAAATATAAAACGCTAATGCTGTAACTAACTCAAAATAAGAAGGTTTTAACCCACTTTCTTCTATTACATCCCGAAGATGCGATAAAGAAGCAGAAAACCATTGCCGGGTTATGGGACGGCTGTCCACCAGAATTCTCTCCCTGGGCGTAATCAGATGGGGAGAGCAAAAACGGCCGACTAATCTGTTTTCCGAAGCCAGGAGACTGTCCAGCATAGCCGCCACAGACCCCTTACCATTGGTTCCGGCAATATGAACGGCGCGAAACTGACGCTGTGGTTGCCCCAGTTCCTTCAGAAGATTTTGAATTCTCTGCAGGCCCAATTTGATTGTAGATTGTTCAAATGAAGAGAGATAAGAAAGTGCTTCCGGATACAAAAAGGCGCTTCTTTCAGTCATGTAATAAGTTTAGAATCGTGATGAGTTCATCTTTTAAGCGGTTTCTTGGAACAACACGGTCCACCATTCCATGAATCAACAGGTATTCCGATCGCTGAAATCCTTTTGGGAGGTCCGCCTTAATGGTCTGCTGAATTACCCGTGGCCCGGCAAAACCGACCAAAGCCCCCGGTTCGGCAATATTCACATCCCCAAGCATGGCAAAACTGGCTGTTACACCCCCCGTTGTCGGGTGAGTCAGCACGGAGATAAATGGAATACGGGCCTTATCCAACCTGGCCAGTGCAGCACTGACCTTGGCCATTTGCATCAGAGAAAGCGCTCCTTCCATCATTCTTGCACCTCCAGAACAGGAAAATATCACCAGGGGTTTCTTTTTCGACAAAGCCGCCTCCGCAGCCAGTGTCAATTTTTCTCCCACCACAGAGCCCATACTGCCACCCAGGAAGGAAAAATCCATGATGGCAACAATCACCGGCTGTTTCCCCAGTTTTCCCTCCACGACAACCACCGCCTCATCAATCTTCCTTTTTTCCTCCTGACTCTTCAACTGGTCCCGATAGGACTTGGCAGCGGAAAACCCAAGCGGATCTTCCGGTTGAATATCCCGAAATAGAAACTTGAATACTGTTCCCTGAAAAAGTTGTTCCAGCCTGTCTTCCGGTGGAATGGGGAAATGGTGCGAACACTTGGGACAAACCATACCAGAAGCAGCCACTTCTTTTTGATAAATAATCTCCCCGCATTGGTCGCATTTCACCCATAGTCCCGCAGGAATCTTCCCCCTGTCCGACTGCTCAGTTGTAATATTATCGCCTTTTCGCTTGAACCAGCTCATTTACCCTTTTCTCCGGCAGGAATATTTGTTTTCTTTGCCGCCGGAGTGCTTCCCATCGTTACCGTTCCATCAAAAACCGCACCATCCTGTATGGACAGGACCGGTGAATGCAGTTCCCCTGTTACACGGGCCCGGCTATTAATTTCAATCCTGCTCTTTGCGGTGATTTTACCGTTGACCCGTCCGTTAACAGTAACGGAATCCACCATAACCTCACCTTTCACTTCCGCGCTTTCGCCAATGATCAGTTCACTGTCCGAACGGATAGTTCCTTCAAATTTGCCGTCGATTCTCAGCAGGTCTTCAAAAACCAGATCGCCTTTGAATACCGTGCCTTGATCTAGAAACCCATTCATTTCCTTTTCCTTCATATCTCACCTCTGTATCAGAGATTCAAAGAGCGAAATCAACTGCTCTTTGGAATGATATTGAATCACGATAGACCCCCGTGTGGCATTTCCTTTGATTTTCACACCGGTTCCCAATTTCTTTGACAAGCGCTCTTCCCCATCCTGAAGAAATACATCCGTTTTTTTCGTGGAAACAGTAGATTTTGTCGTTTTTTTCAGGCGGGATTCCAGCCCACGGACCGTCAGGCCTTTTTTCCATATCTCCCGTGCCAGTTTCAACAGATAGTCATTATCGGATATGCCGGACAGGATCTTCGCATGTCCCAGAGAAAGCTGACCGTCTTCTACCGCCGCCAGAACTTCTTCCGGAAGCCTGAGGATTCTCAGCATATTGCTTATGCTGCTGCGTTTTTTTCCCAGTCGAATTGATAGATCTTCCTGTGTTAATTGATACAGATCGAGCAAGTTTCTGTAGGCTAGCGCTTCCTCAACCGGATTTAAGTCCTGACGTTGAATATTTTCAATTAGTGCGTACTCCGCCTTCTTTTCTTCCGGAAGGTCCCGAAACACAGCCGGAATCCGGGTCATTTCCGCCAGTTGAGCTGCACGCCATCGGCGTTCCCCTGCTATCAGGGTATAATTACCATCCGGATCTTTCGCCAACACAACCGGTTGAATAATCCCGGAATTTCGAATGGAAGTGGCCAATTCTTCCAGTTTATCCTGATCAAAACGGCGCCTGGGCTGATAGGGAGACGGTTTGATACGGGAAATGTCTACTTCAGCCAATTTTTCCGATGGAGGGGCCTGGGGAATCAGTGACTGAATTCCCTTACCCAACGCTTTTCGTTTCATGATCAATCAGCTCCTTTGCAAGTTTCAGATAAGACTGAGCCCCCCGTGATTTAATTTCGTACATCAATACGGGGAGACCAAAACTGGGGGCTTCGCCGAGGCGTACATTTCTTGGAATTACAGTATCAAACACCCGTTCTTTAAAATAACTCCGGATTTCCTGCGTAACCTGCTGGGAAAGGTTGGTCCGATCGTCATACATTGTCAGCACAACCCCTTCCAATTCAAGGGATGAATTTACGCTATCCCGAATCATGGAAATAGTTCGCATCAAGTCAGTTACCCCTTCTAGTGCAAAGTACTCACACTGAATAGGAATGATTATAGACTGAGCTGCAACCAACGCATTTACCGTCAACAACCCAAGTGAGGGGGGACAGTCAATTAATATATAGTCAAACTCATCTTTCAATGGAACCAGGAGGTTCCGGAGAAAAAACTCCCTTCCAATCTGGCTGACCAGCTCTATTTCAGCCCCGGCAAGATTTCTGTTGGCCGGTATGACCTTCAAACATTCCAGCTCCGTATCCTTTATACATTCACGAACAGGGACATCGCCGGAAAGGCAGGTGTAAATATTTCGCTCTTTATCCTCTTTATCGATACCAATTCCGCTGGTTGAATTGGACTGGGGGTCAAAATCCACCAACAAAACCTTCTTTTCCGCCACAGCAAGAGAAGCTGCCAGGTTAATGGTTGTTGTTGTTTTCCCAACCCCGCCTTTTTGGTTTGCGATTGCAATAATTTTACTCATAGCGTTCAATTTACCATACCTCGCATTGAAAGAGAAGGCAAAGTTGCCCACCCAAAAGCTCCTTAGTGTCAGCCCCATTCCCATTGTTCCACGTGGAACAATATTTACTTTTTCTTTTCATTTGATAGAATTAGGAACAATACCGCAATGGCTGCAGGTGTTATTCCAGGTATCCGCGATGCCTGGTCTAATGTGATCGGCTGAACCTTCTCCAGTTTTTCAATCACTTCCCGGGAAAGACCTGGCCGATGATAATCGAACCCCTTCGGGATGGACGTCCCCCTCATCTTGACGGAGTTCTCCACCTGAGAATTTTCCCGAGCCACATACCCTTTATATCTAATCCGGGCCGACACTTCCCTGGGCCACAACGGGATCCATTCTGTCTTTATTTTTCCCTTCAATTCTTCCAGGTTTACCTCGGGTCGTCGAATTAATTTCTCCAGTGATGTTACATTTTTCCATTCAATCCCCCTTTCTTCAAGACAAACGGTGTCTTTAAAGCTCTCTCGAATGGAAACACTCATCGCTTCCCTGCAATATCGGTCAATCTCACTGTATTTCTTTTCCATATTTTCAAACGCTTCATTTGAAATAAGACCATACTTATGTCCATAAGGCATCAACCGCCGATCCGCAGAGAGGTGATCCAGGAGCAATCGGAATTCCGCCCTGGAAGAAAACATCCGGTAGGGCTCATCCACACCCACAGTGACCAGATCATCAATCATAACCCCTATATACGCTTCCCTCCGTCCCAAAATCAGCGGTGTTTCCCCATGAATCACCTGCACCGCGTTAATTCCCGCAACAAGCCCCTGCCCGGCTGCTTCTTCATATCCTGAAGTACCGTTTATCTGGCCGGCAAAAAACAAACCACCAACGTTTTTTGCTTCCAGCGTCGGCTGCAATTCAAGGGGATTAATGCTGTCATATTCAATAGCATACCCCGGCCGCGTAATTTCAGCCCTTTCCAGCCCATTGATCGTATTCAGATACGCTTTCTGAATGTCTACAGGAAGGGATGTGGAAACTCCGTTGACATAGTACTCAGCAGTAAATCTTGATTCCGGTTCCAGGAAAACCTGATGGCGCTCCCGGTCTGGGAATTTCTTGAGTTTGTCTTCTATAGACGGGCAATACCGGGGACCCACCCCTTGAATAACCCCCGAAAACAGCGCAGATCTGTTTATGTTGTCTTCAATCACCCGATGGGTTTCTTTGTTGGTATATGTTAAATAACATGGAATCTGCTCCAATTGTAACGATTCCGTACGATAAGAAAATGGAATTGGTGGTTCATCTCCGGGCTGGAGCTCCATCTTACCAAAATCAATGGTATCCCGATGCACCCGTGGCGGCGTTCCGGTTTTCATCCGAATTAATTGGAACCCCAATTCCAGTAAACTTTCACGCATTCGAACCGATGCAAGTTCATTACTTCGGCCGGCAGGATATGTTTTATTCCCAATAAAGATCTGACCACCAAGAAACGTACCTGTCGCAAGAATGACCGCCCGGCATGTCAGTGTTTCACCGGATATCAACTCTACCCCTTTCACATGGTCTCTTTTCGTCAGTACAGCTGTCGCAACATCCTGCACAACCCGAAGGTTTTCCGTACTTTCCAGACGACGTCTCATGGCTAATCGGTATACCACTTTATCTGCCTGGGCACGGGGTGCTTGAACGGCAGGCCCCCGGCTTTTGTTGAGCATACGAAATTGAATGCCGGCTTCATCCGTCACCTCACCCATCAGTCCACCCAAAGCATCAATTTCCCGGACCATCTGGCCTTTGGCTAAACCACCGATAGCGGGATTACAGGACATCTGCCCAATCACATCAAGGTTCACAGTCAACAGACAGGTCTTTAGCCCCATTCGCGCACACACCGAACCCGCCTCACAACCGGCATGGCCCGCACCAATCACAACAACATCAAAATTGTCCATGTCTTCATTTTCCCAGGCAGAAGTTTGAAAAGATTCCATCAAGAATCTCATCTGTTGTGACTATGCCGATGACGGTTTCCAGATATCGGCCGGCAAGGCCAAGATGGGCTGCCGCCATTTCAACCGTACGATCGTCTTTCAAGAAGCTAAGTGCTGTGACTAACTCCATTGAAGCAGCTTCTACCGCTTTTTTCTGTCTTTCAGTAAACAAAAATACATGATCCAGGTCCACATCGTCAAATAATGCGCGTATTTTATTTAGAAGCCTTTCCACCCCATAACCTGTTTTTGCCGAAACATGTAGAAGCCCAAGGGGGATTTTATCTATCAAATCGGCTTTGCTCTGTACTTTAATCAATAACGTTCCGTTGCCAATCTCTTTCTCAATTTTTCGGGATTCCATAATTTTCTCTAAATCCCAGACCAGGATCACCACATCAGCCAGCTCTATCTGATCCTTTGCACGGGAGATTCCAGCCGTTTCCACCTCATCCACAGATTCCCGCAAACCCGCTGTATCTACAAAGGTACACCGTAATCCCTGGATGTCTGCCGTTACTTCCACCGTGTCCCTGGTTGTACCCGGAACCGCCGTGACAATTGCACGCTGATATCCAACGATTGCATTCAACAGCGACGATTTCCCTGCATTGGGCGCCCCGACAATTACAACCCTGACTCCTTCCGCCCAATGGATAACCCGGTCATATGTCAGCGCGAGGGTTTTCATCTCTTCTGCTAATAAGATTACATTTTCCTGCGCAGAATCCAGTGCATTACTGGTTTCATCATCTTCAGGATACTCAATTGAAGCCTCTAACTGACTCGACAGAGCCAGGAGACGCCCCCGGATTCCCTTAATTTTTTCAGCCATTTTACCTTTCGTTAATTCCCGAGCCACACGAAGTTGAAGGTCAGTTTCGGCCTGAAGCAACAAGTTTAACCGTTCTGTTTCCGTTAAACCGATTTTCCCGTTGAGGAAAGCCCTCCGGGTGAATTCTCCCGGCTCAGCCAATCGCGCCAATCCGCTTTGTAAGATATTCTCTAAAAGTTTTTTCAGTACAATGGGGGCTCCATGGATTTGAAACTCTGCAATATCTTCACCGGTATAGGATCCGGGTCCCTTAAAAAACAGGCCGATTCCAGTATCCAGATCCTTCCCTTCCCGGTCTGTAACTTTTCCAAAGTAAGCAAAACGAGGCTGTATTTCCGTATTATCAACATGAAAATATCTTTTGAAAATTTCCCGGGCATTTTTGCCGGATACACGGACAATCCCGACGCCCCCGGCACCTGCCGGTGTCGCAATTGCCCCGATCGTCTCCATTTTTATCCCCGCTTTTTGATAAACACCTTCACACGCTTGTAGTGACCATCTCCAAGACTTTCAGTTGAAATCATCTTGTCATCCTGCAATGCGAGGTGAATCTGGCGCCTTTCAGCCGGATTCATTGGAGAAAAAAGATAGGGTTTCCCGAAATCCCGAACCTTTTCAGCAGCCTTAGAAGCCATATCCTGCAGCTCCCGGACCCGGTTTCGCCTGAAAGATTCACATTCCAGCACCACTTTCATTTTTACATTTCGTGGAATCATTCGATTTATCAGGTACTGAAAAGCATCCAGCAACGTTCCGTTTTTATCCAATAAAAGATCTGTATCTTTTCCGGACACATCAAACTCCACTGATCCATTGATATGTCTATATGCTGCTTTTATGTCTAATTTTGACTTCTGGAAGAGGTCATTCAGCATGTTTTCCGCCTTTTGGACCTGGCCGGGAACCTTGCGTTTTCCGTTCTTCTTTCCAATTCGTTCGATCTTTACAGTAACCTCACCATTCAATGGCGAAAACAAAGATTGATCCCTTGCCACCACCCTGTACTGAAGAAGTGTTTCATTTACATTGTAGTACTGGCTTGCTTTATCCAGTGCATCTTCAACATCTTTTCCTGAAAACAGACTTTTTTCCAACGCCATATCTTACTCCCCGATAGCTTCTTTCATGCTACGATTTACAAGGATTTGCTGAACAATCTGGAACAGATTGTTGGTTGTCCAATATACAATCAAACCACTGGGTGCAGTTGCCAGAACAACAGTGAACACAATTGGTAACGCATACATCATCTTCTTCTGATTCGCATCTCCCGTTGATGGGGTAATCATCTGTGAAATCAACTGGCTTACCCCCATCAAAACAGGCAAGACGTAGTATGGATCATAAGCCGACAAGTCCTTTATCCAGAACATAAAGGGTGCGTGCCGCAATTCAATCACATTCAACAAGAGGCTCCAGAATGCAAAGAATATAGGCATCTGGAGAATCATTGGAAGACAACCGCC
>JAADJC010000135.1 GCA_013151025.1 Acidobacteriota bacterium | reverse complement strand
GCTCCGGCCATGTTCTGTTTCAAGACTGTTTCTGATCCCCACGCCGGCCGAATTAACCTTTTTAAAATCATGTCCGGTGTCATTACACCTGATATGATTCTCTACAACCCCAGAAGCGATAGCTCGGAGAAGCCAGGCGCAATGTTCCTCCTTCAGGGAAAAGACCACGCACCGGTGGACAGCGCCCATGCCGGGGACATCATCGGTGTGGCCAAGCTCAAAGAGACAATCATCAGTGACACGTTGACAGATAAGTCGAGCGGCTATCTCTTCCCCGCTGTAAAGTTTCCGGAAGCGGCCATTTCCTTTGCCATTGAACCAAAATCCAAGGGTGATGAGGAAAAAATTTCCACAGCGTTGAAAAGAATTGCGGAGGAAGATCCTCTGCTCAAACTGGGCAGGGACGCACGCACCCATCAAATCCTGATTTCCGGTTCCGGACATCTCCACGTGGAAGTTGCGCTTTCGAAAATGAAAGATCGGTATAAAGTGGATGCTATTCTGCAACCGCCCCAGGTTCCGTATCAGGAAACGATCAAGAAAAAAGTGGATGTGGAAGCAAAATACAAGAAACAGACCGGTGGCAAGGGCCAGTACGGCCATTGTAAGATCACCATGATTCCACTGGAGAAGGGAGAGGATTTTCAGTTTGAAGACAAGGTTTTCGGCGGATCCATCCCCAAAACATATATTCCGGCAGTGGAAAAGGGAATTCAGGAAGCCAGATTAAAAGGTTATCTCGCAGGGTACCCGGTAGTGGGATTCAAAGTAACCTTGAACGACGGGTCTTACCACGAAGTGGATTCTTCTGAAATGGCATTCAAGATTGCCGGTTCAATGGCATTCAAGAAAGGTATGGAGCAGGCGCGTCCGACGTTGCTGGAGCCCATTATGCAGGTGGAAATCTACTCTCCGGAAGAATTTATGGGTGACCTCATGGGTGACCTCAACTCCCGCCGCGGCCGGATCCAGGGCATGGAATCAAGCGGCGACAGCCAGTTGATTAAAGCACAGGTACCTATGGCGGAAATGTTGACCTATGAATCCACCTTGCGGTCCATTACCGGCGGACGGGCGTCCTTTCATATGGAGTTTTCCCACTACGATGAAGTGCCTTCCAACATCAAAGAAAAAATCATCGCAGAATCCAGGCGGGATGCAGGGGACGACGAAGAATAAATCAGTTCAGACTCAGACGCCTTGAGGGTTGAAACGCCCGAAGGTTGCTGATAAGGGGAGGCAAAAATGGATTATCTGACCATTACTTTTATTTTGATTGCAATTTTGTATTTATTGTCCATTGAATGGAAAGAATTGGCGCATAACTTGAAGGCCGGCGGCTGGTTTTTTGTTTTTGTATATATAGTGATGGGAATTGCCATCTTCAAATTTTTCACAGGAGGAGTCGGACATTGAAATGGTTGGCGGCATTTCTGATTGGGGCCGCACTTCTCCTGACGTCCTGTGGTTCCAACGAAACCCCTGAAGCAGCCTTTCTGCTGGATGAGGCACACCAGGCCAGCAACCGGGGGGATTATACCCAGGCAGTCAAGCTGCTTGGTCAGATTATCAACCAATACCCCGGTTCAAAAGAAGCCACCATCGCTTCGGAAGAATATGACACCTTCAAAGACCTCTTTCGTTACGAAGTGGAAGCAAGAAAACAAGCCGAAGTCCAGGCGGTAAAAAAGGTCGGTCGGGCAGTGGAGATTTTTCATCAGAAAAAGAGGCGATACCCGGAAAATCTGGATGTTCTTATCCCGCGCTATTTGCCGGCCAGGGTGAAAGACCCATGGGACAATCCGATTTTTTATAAGAAAAGTCGGAATGGATACATGATTGCATGCTTTGGAAAGGACGGAGTTCCCGGGGGCTTGGATGAAAACCGGGATATATTCATTCAGAACGGTCAGTTTGTTTCGAAGCTGATTCTTTCATCGAAATGAACAAACTACAGAAAAAGATTTTAGATAAAATTCAGGCCGAGGGTGCCATCTCCTTCCGGGAATACATGGCGATGTGCCTGTATGATGAGAATTATGGCTACTACCAGACTCGAACCAGAATCGGCAGGGAAGGGGACTTTTTCACTTCCGCTCACCTGGGCAGTATACTCGGCAGAGTGCTGGGAAAACGCGTCATCGACCTTGCCCCGAAAGAGGGGCCGGTTCATGTGGTGGAACTGGGTGCGGGGGAAGGGTATCTTGCCCTGGATATGCTGGAATACATTTCCAAAGAAAACCTTCCCCTCTATCAACGGATTGAATATCATTTCATTGAGCAGAACCCTTCAGTTTTTAACGGCAACCAGAAACGCCTCAACATGCATCTTGCCCGGATGATTTTCTACGACAACCTGTCTGAACTGAACACACTCCCGTTCGCCTTCATTTTTTCTAACGAATTCTTTGACGCTTTCCCTGTGCATCTTGTGACCCGACGGGAGAATAAACTCACTGAAGTTTATGTCGGTTATAAAGCCCCCAATTATACCCGGGTATTCAGAGAACCATCAGGAGAAGTCTGGCGCGAGTTGAAGGAGCTGGGGGTCTCAGTGGGGGAAGGTTGCACAATCGAAATTAATTCCGACATTGAGGGTGTTTACAGCCGGTTGGCGGACAAGATTGAGAAATTTCACATGGTAACCATTGATTATGGATACACCCAGGACGAACTCTACCACCCGGACAGGAAAGAAGGCACATTGATGGGATACCACAAACATGCCGCATACGAAAACATCTTCCAGCTTGAGGGGGAGATGGACCTCACTTCCCACGTGAATTTTGACGCGCTGATTCACTACGGGGAAAAATTTGGTGCGGATCCGAAATATTTCAAAAATCAACGAACCTATCTGATGGATTTTGGGCTGTTTGACTTGTTTCAGGACGGCAAAGAACCCACAACAACAGAGGCATTCCAGTTAAAAACCCTTCTCCTTCCAGGCTCCATGGGGGACGTGTTCAAAATACTGGTTCAGGAGAAGGAATAAAGTGAAAATCAAGCCTGAAGACCTTGTGGAAGACGTGATTCAACAGTACCCGGCAACCGTGCGGGTATTCATGGACCATGACTTTCCCTGTCTCGTGTGTGGAGAAGCGGTATGGGGAACAGTAGAGGAAAATGCCGGGCGAAACAACATCACCGGTGAAAAGTTTAATGAATTAATGAAAGCCCTCAACAAAACCGTATCTGATTGACCACAGGTCCTGAATGACTCCCGAATGTGTTTTGTGAACCGATTGACAGCTCCCTGCGATTCCGGTACTATTTGCCTGCGTGCGCCTTTAGCTCAGGTGGATAGAGCACAGGATTCCTAATCCTGGTGTCGCAGGTTCGAGTCCTGCAAGGCGCACCATTTTTTGTGGCCAAGCTGAGGACAGCTAGAAGGCAAGGTTAAGTTTGAGTCCAGAGCAGACATGGAAAAGACGGGAATGGCGAAGTCCCTGATTGTTCTAACACCCACGCCTTACGCTCACTCTTTTGCCCATCCACCTACTCCGTACAATATCGTACAATGATCAGGATAACAACGAGGAGCCGTGATGACAATGACATATCAGACTTATCCGATGACCGTGGCGGACATTAAACTGGAGGTGACGCGCAAACCAGTCAAAAACCTGCGGATTAGAATGCGTCCACCGGAGGGCAGGGTGCAGGTTTCGGTTCCCCTTACAATGGAAGATGATGCTGTTCACCGCGCCGTCCTGTCAAAGCTGGACTGGATACGGAAACACCGGCTTCGTATGTCTGCCAGGCCGAATCCAGTTTCACTGCAATATATCAGCGGTGATACTGTTCAGTATCAGGGTAGAGACTGTGAACTGGTTGTGGTGGAACAGAGAGGCCGATCCCACGTTATTTTCCAGGGGCAGGACAGTATCTGTATTTTTGTAAAAGCCGGCAGCGATGCCGGTATTCGTCGCAATGTTCTGGATATCTGGTATCGTCGGGAACTGAAAGCCGCCATCCCCCCTTTATTGGACAAATGGCAGCGGATCATGGGCGTACAGGCGGCCGAGTGGCGCATAAAGCGGATGAAAACACGGTGGGGCACCTGCAACATTCGGGCAAAGCGTATCTGGATCAACCTGGAACTGATCAAGCAGCCTGCCCATTTACTGGAATTTATCATTGTGCATGAACTGACACATCTGCTGGAGCCCTCCCACAACAGTCGGTTCAAAATCCTTATGGACCGCAATATGCCCGACTGGCGCCAACGACAAAAAGAACTGAAACAGGTACAGTTCGAGGATCGAAGTGGTTCTTAACTCGTGATTTGCGATCCGTAATTTGTAATTGGCAAAGAAAGGAGAAAGGAAGTTATCAATTCCCTTATCTTTCTCTATCTCGGCCCTTACTCCATTCAAAATTCAATACTTAAAACTCAACATTATTTCGTTCTGCAACCGTCTGGCAGATGGCGTTTTCTACTTTGGCGGCGATGGCGGCAGGGTCAAGGCCTTTTGTGGAGACCGGGGGCAGGATGGTGATGGTAACCGGGACTCGCCGTGGGAATTTCTTTCCGGTTTCAGCGGATTCAAAAGCCCCCAGTATCACCACCGGTATCACAGGGCATCCGGTGGCAGCAGCGATGATGGCAAATGTTTTTTTGAATTCGCCGGGCTGTCCATTCCGGGTACGGGTGCCTTCCGGGAAGATGGCCAGATGACGGCCCTGCTTCAGAATGCCGGCCATTGTTGGAATGGCCTGTCTGAGCCGCATGTTCCGGCTGATGAGCATAACTTGTGCGGATCTGGCGAACCAGCGGCGGAACCGGGAATTGAAATATTTATCTTTGGCAATGAACCAGATGTTTCGTCTGATTCTGGATGGAAGTGCACAGGAAAACAACGCCGGATCCAGATAACTCTGGTGATTCAGAGCAAAGAGTACGGGCTTGTTGTCAGTGGGCAAATGTGCTGTTCCCGTCACAGTGAGGTGAAAGTAAAATCGTACAAGCGGTACTAACAGAACAAGTCCCGCCCGCAGGAGAAGGGATCGCCCTGCTGAAAAATTGCTTGTGGACTGATCCAGAAGTTTATCCCACATGAGATTATCGGTTTACACGGTTTTCCCGAGGTAGTGTGCCAGTCCGGATAGCTTGTCTATCCATAATTGAAAGTCTTTCGGAGACAGGGATTGCTCCCCGTCGGAAAGTGCAATTTCCGGTGATGGGTGAATTTCAACCATGACGCCGTCGGCCCCGGCTGCTGCTGCTGCCAGGGAGAGAGGGAGTACGGTATCCGTTCGGCCGGACCCATGGCTGGGGTCGACAATGACGGGAAATGGGGTTCGTTTCTTTAAGAGTGCGACACTGTTTAAATCCACGATGTTCCGAAAGGCGGGGTCAAATGAGCGAATGCCCCGTTCACAAAGAATCAGTTGTTCATTTCCACTGCTTGCAATGTATTCTGCTGCGTACAGGAATTCTTTAATTGTAGCGGCCATTCCCCTTTTCAGGAGGATGGGTTTTGCCTGGTGCCCCATTTCTTTCAACAGTTCATATGACGCCATGTTCCGGGAGCCGATCTGTAATACGTCGGCATACCGGGAGACGGTTTCCAGGTGTTTCAGGTCGGTAACCTCCGTTACCAGTGGGATTTTCAATGTATCGGCGGTTTGCCGCAGCAATTTTAGGCCGTCTTTTCCCAGTCCCTGGAAGGTGTAAGGAGATGTGCGGGGTTTGAATGCGCCGCCCCGAAGCAGTTTCACGGAACTGCCGGAGAGCATGTCGGTGATTCCAGCCATCTGCTTGCTGTTTTCCGCCGCGCAGGGTCCGGCGACAAGAAGAAAGTGATTCCCTCCCACCCGGGTTCTCCCGATGGTTACGACGATATTTTCATTTTTCCAGTCCCTTGTATATTGCAGGTTTTCCAATTAATTCCTCTTTCATTTGCTATTTTACGTAATTTCCGGGTCAAATCCAATAGAAAATGCTACTGACGGATAGTAGAAACAATCCGTTTTAATGGAGGCACCGATTTTTCAGACAATTGAAAAGCTCCGCGAATCAATTGTGCAATTTCATCCGGATTGCGTCGGGATTTACTGTAATACAATGTTGCCACCGAATCTCCGACTTCAATCCAGTCTCCCCTTCGAACATGGAGTTCAATTCCGGCTCCATAATCCAACGTGTCTTCTTTTGCCAATCGTCCCGCACCGGAGTAGACGGCGGCCTCCCCGATTATTTTTGCGTGAATTTTGGAGACATATCCGGCTTGCCCCAGGGCGATTTCCATTCGGGAAGTTGCCTGGGGAAACCGGCTGAAATCATCAATGATGGTTGCATCACCTTCATTGTATGCTACCCATTCCCTGAATTTTGCCAGTGCACGGCCATTTGCCAGAACTTCTTTTGCCATTTTTTCCACGTCTCCGGTTTCGCCGGAGAGCTGCAACATTTCGCCGACAATGGCAATGCTGATTTCCACCAGGTCAATCACCGGTTTTCCCTTGAGAACTTCAATGACTTCCATCATTTCCAGCGCGTTTCCAACCATGTAGCCAAGGGGATCATCCATGTTGTCAATCAGCGCGGAAACACGAATGTTGCGGATAGGCGCCATGGAGATGAGCCAGGATGCCAGTTCCCGCGCTTCTTTTTCCGTCTTCATGAAAGCGCCATTCCCAAATTTTACGTCCAGCACCAGTCCGTCGGCTCCACAGGCCAGTTTCTTGCTCATAATACTGCCGGTAATCAACGGAATAGAGTCCACAGTGGCGGTGACGTCTCTCAGGGCGTACAGCCGCTTGTCTGCCGGGGCGATGGTTTCGGTTTGCATGGAGTTGGCAATTCCGATGTCGTTAAGAGAACGGACGAAGGCGTCCGTGTCCAGTGTTGTACGAAATCCCGTGATGGCATCCAGTTTGTCAATGGTGCCTCCGGTGTGCCCCAGGCCTTTGCCCGAATACATGGGCACTTTCAGCCCGAGAGCCGCCGCCATGGGGGCAATAATCATGGTGATCTTGTCACCGACGCCGCCGGTGCTGTGTTTGTCGCAGGTAAATCCCTTTACCCCGGACAGGTCCACCACCTCACCGGAATTCAGCATGGCTTCGGTGAGCCAGCGTGTTTCGTCTGCGTTCATTCCCCGGATGTAGGTGGCCATCAGGAATGCGGCTGCCTGGTAGTCCGGCAGGGTTCCATTTCCGATTCCGTCAATGAAAAAGTTTATTTCTTTCCTGGAAAGGACTTCTCCATCCCGTTTTTTTCGGATAACACTTACGGGATCCATCAGGTCAACTCACCAAGGAAGGATTCCCCCGGCAGGGAATGGGAAATGCCAAAATTATCCAGAACAGTGGCCGCGATATCGGTGAAGCAGCTTCTTTCCTTTAAAACAGCATTTGCCTTCAGGCCCGGGCTGTACATCAGCAGCGGAACCCGTTCACGGGTGTGATCGGTGCCCCGAAAGGAAGGATCACAGCCATGATCTGCGGTGAGTATCAGCAGGTCATCGTCGTGGAGATGTTTGTTCATGTATTTTTCAAGTTCTTTGTCAAATGCTTCCAGTGAGTCTCCGTAGCCCTGAACGTTTCTGCGATGGCCGTACAGCATGTCAAAGTCCACCAGGTTTGCAAAGATGAATCCGCTGTCAATTTCCCCTTCCATCAGCTTCAGTATATCCCGGCAGGACTCGGCATTGTTGTGGGAGTGAATGGAATATGTGATTCCACGCTTCAGAAACATGTCTTCAATTTTGCCGATAGCGCCGACTTTGATGCCGGCCTCGGTCAAGAGATCCAATGCGTTGGGATAGGGCGGTTCCAGGGCAAAATCACGGCGGTTTTTCGTACGGACATAGCCATTTTCCCCTTTTACGAAGGGCCGGGCAATGATTCTGGCAACCTCGTGCTGCCCTGTCATTATTTCATTGCGGGTAATTTCGCAGACGCGATAGAGCTCATCCAGGGGAATTACGTCTTCATCTGCGGCAATCTGGAATACGGAGTCCCCCGATGTGTATACTATGAGCTTACCGGTACGTACATGTTCGTCACCCAGTTCCTGGATGATGACAGTGCCGGAAGCCGGTTTGTTGCCCAGATAGCTGTAACCGGTTTTTTCCGTGAATGCGTTCATGATTTCTTCCGGGAAACCGTCCGGGTATTCGGGAAATGTCTGTCGGGTAATGATGCCCATGAATTCCCAGTGGCCAGTGATGGTGTCTTTCCCCGGTGAACATTCCCGCATGGTAGTGGCATAGGCACCGGGTATCTGTTTCCCTGCTACGGTTTTAAAGGCGTGAATCTTACCCAGCCCCAGTTTTTCCATGTTGGGAACGGAAAGCCCCCTGATTTCGTCGATATGACCCAGCGTATCCGCTCCGGTGTCTCCAAAACTGGCCGCGTCCGGCATTTCTCCGATTCCGACACTGTCCAGGATCATCAGGATGATGCGATTGAATTTCATCAAATTCCTCCTTTCCCAAGGACAGTGCTGCTGTTGCCGTGGTCATCAAAGGCACGAATAATCACATCTTTGAATCCCGCAATATCTCCATGATAGGATTCGTTTCCGCTGTCCGAGATGCCGTCGTCCGGCCATACTTCCTGCCAGTTTTCTCCACCGTCAGTGGAAATCTCTACTTTTGCCACTACTGAAAGGCTGTCCCGGACTGTAAAGGCCAATTTTCCGCCGGTATTGGTCTGGACAGATATGCCTGGCGCGGTGTGGTCCACCGTGAACCAGCGACCGGTTCCTGAATCCGTTCCGGCATCCGGATAGTTTTCCCTTGAATCTGAAACAGTTACCAGAAAGCGGTATCTGCCCTCCGGTATACGGTGAGTATCTACAGAATACAGTGCAATGTCGCTGTCCCGTTTCAATGCCAGCTTTCGACCATTTCTGGACTCCAGGGAGAACGTATAGCGTAGTTTGTCCTTATTCGGGTCAGTTGCATGTACCCGCACAGTCTGCATGCCGGAGCGAAAGCCGATTTTCATACCGGTGGGCGGGACCAGTTTCCCCATTGCCGCCTCAGCCGGGGCCGGGATAAATGTCCCCGGAATTTTTACGGCGGTTTTCCCTGCAAAAATCCCTGGCGGCAAGGTGGAAACAGAGGCCAGAACCGGGGCCAGATTGATTTCACGATAGTAAAAATGAGCACCAGTCATTGTTGCAGTAATACCAGGGTCCTGGCTGATCAACCGTGCCTGCCACTGAATCAATGTTGTCGCGGGTAATCGGGGTGTCTGTCCGTTTGATATTTTCTGCCAGTTGCTCCATGTTGCGTCTGGGCTTGCGGAGTTGCCTGCCCGAACCCGGAATTCTATTCGGGAACCCCTGGGTGCTGTGCTGTCAAAATAGAAGGCGCCCCAGTGGGTCGGTTTCCCGGCGTCAAAGGGGACAGCGGTGTAAGTCCCCGAAAGAGCAAAGTCCTTTTCGATGCGGTAGATTTCTCCCGGATTTGCTGTTGTCAGCAGTATAGAACCATTTCCCCGGACAAATCGAATAATCTGCCCACAATCCACTTCTCCGGAAATGGTGAATTCATGGCGTTGGCCGGTATCTATGCTGAGCAATTTTCCGCTGTGGCCGGTACCCACAAGAATTCTTTTCCCTTGCTGCGCGAAAGAAAAGGGCGCCATGGTAGAAAATTCCACGCGGGTTTCCGGTACGTTTCGACTATCTACTGTTACAATGCCACCTTTCAGGGTGGGAATGTTTTTCACTTCCTGCGCCGGTTTTATTTTGGGAGGGGCCGGCTTTTTGAGTTTACCATTGAAGCAGGCTGCATATAGAACGCCGTCGACTTCCACAATGTCCTTGACTTCGGAAAAGGGGGTGTCGGTGAGGAGAAACGGTTTCTTATCGGGGTGAATCTCCAGGAGATAACCGGAGGGAGATGTCCCTGCTACAATTCGATTATCTGTAACCAGAAGAGATTCCACGTGGGTATCCACATCCTTTGCAAGGACGGTTACCAGGAAGTTGCGGTCCAGTTTCAGCACGCGGCCAGGCAGACCGGTGGCCACATAGAGGTTGCCTCCATGGCTCACCATTCGCCAGATGTATTTGCTTTTTTTCAAATTCAGTTTTTCAGTGGTCTTGCCGGTTTCAGGGTCGACTTCGTAAATTTTTCCTGAGGGGGACAGCCCGGCATACAATTTTCCCCGGTACAGACAGATGGCATACACGGTACCCTCGTCGAAGTGAGTCAGAAGCTTGGCTTCCCCCAGACCGGATTTATAGCGATAGATTTTCCCTTTTTCTCCAGCCGCCACGAAGAAATTCTGTCCATCGGTGCAGATGTCCCATATGTAGGTCTCGTTCATTGACACTACTTTTTTCAATTGGTGAGACATGACGATTTCTCCCCGGCTGTTCAACGCGACGCCATTCAACTCCCCTTTCTTGAAGGAAGGAAAGCCATAGACCGTTTTCACCTGTACCGGAGCCGCAACCACCGAGATTGACATTAACAGTATAATCAGTGCTTTCAATTCAGCCCTCCACTATGATGCCGGCAAGTTCCAGCCGGTAAAGATTAAACCGACGGTCCGCGTTTCTGGATTCGCAGAACGCAACCAGAAAATCACCGTCAAAATATTTCGGAGTAATAATGCGCTCCTCCATCTCATTACTTCCCTTCTGTTTATACAACACTTTCATGTGATAATGTCTTGCAATTGCAAACTGAAGGATTTCCATTCTGTCTTCCAGGGACAATATTCCTTTCTTTTCAATGGGAAGGAAATGTTTTTCCTGTTCTGACGGGCGGTTCTCAGCAAGATCTGGATTTACACCGGATTCGGGAGCGATCTGGAGCTTTTCGAATAATTTTATCAATTTCGGATAATCGCCGCTATCTTCTGTCGCCAGATGAACAGCCAATTTTCTGAGGAAATCTGTAACCTCATCCATATCTGCCCGGTGAAGTGGTATGAAGTCTTCGCTGATATCCAGTTCGGCAATCAGGCCTTTTTCCACTAGCAATCGTTTCAATTCCTGTGGCTTTTTGGCCCCATGGAGGGCAATGAGTCGTTTTTCCTCGTGGAAAATGTGGCGTGAAATCTCATCCAACGCAGAGATCTTTTCTTTCAGATAATCTGTCCGGCAAAGAAGGATGGGGAACCCCGATAAAATTTTTACTTCCCCGAACCGCTCGAAAGTATCCCGGATCATGAGTTTCAGGTCCGGCGGACATTGAGCGGAATGGGCTTCAATAAATGAAATCAAGTCCTCTTTCTCCATGTTTTGTTTACGGGCATGAATCAGGGAACAGGAGTTGAAAACGAAGTGAAAAACCTGGTCAAAAGACTCCAGAAGCGTTACTCGTGCCAGTGTGTTCAGTACTTCGTCTGAAATATTCTGTTCCGCAAGAATGCGAAATCCCGGCAATACGAAAAAATCTTTTCGGAAAGTTGTTGGAAACACAACTTTTCTGGAGTTCATGAATTGGGTGGAAATATCTGTGAAAACAAAATGTTCAGGGTCAACCACTTTGATAAAGTCAGAGAGCTGAAGCAGTTCCCAATGTATATCCTGCAGGTCAAAACGGGACCGTTCCATCAGTGTGCATTCTTCGGTGGTTTTTCCGGCTGCGACAAGTTCTGAAAACAGACTGCCCGAAAGGTTGGCAGCCAGGTATTTGAAGAGATTGGTGTAGAAAAAGTCACGGCTGGGGAGACGCTCCGGAATGTTGATCCGGTTTTCGCCTTTTCCCGGTTGCAGGGTTTTGGATGTCAGCATGAAGTCATACAAAACAGAGAAAACATCCATGGAAACCGTTCGGTTCAACTTTTCAGAAACATATTCCACCATCCGTTTCCCCGGAGTCATATCATGGAGACAGCGGGTTTTCTTCATCAGAGTTCCATTTGCGATGGCAATGTACATGGCATAGGCAAGGTGGCCGGAAAGCATTTCTCTTTTATCCACCTGTTCAGAATCGGTATCCAGGTTTTCCATAATTGTGCCGACTGCTTCCGGGAAATACACTGTACCGTCCTTTGTCACTGCAAAAAACGCGTAGGGGCGGAAATGTTCTGCTTCATGCTCTGTGCATGAGCCTGTTTTTAGAATTTGTTTCAGAACTTGAATGTCTGTCCGGCTCAATTTTGAGAAGGCGTTTCGAATATTGTCTTCATCTGTGAGATGGGGCAGAATCGATTTCAGCAAAACAGTGGTGTTTCCATCCAGATCTGCTCCACTGTCGAGATAGGCACATTGAATTTCTCTTGTAACCGCTATGTCGCGAAGTTCCAGGCCGCTCAGCTTATTGATCAATTGTGTGTAATCCATAGTGATCTCCATGTTCTATTGTGTATCGATATCCTTGTTCTGAAAGAAAAATCTGTCTGTTTCTCGCAAATTTCACTTCCACACTCCGGTCTGTAACCAATGTGTAGAAAACAGCCTCATTCAGCCCCGGTTTGGGACGTAACACACGTCCCAGCCGTTGCGCTTCCTCCTGGCGAGAGCCGAAAGTGCCGGAAATTTGGATTGCCACATTTGCATCAGGAAGGTCCACTGCGAAGTTCGCAACCTTGGATACCGCCAATTGCAGGGTTTCTCCTTTCTTGAATGCGGCGAAGATTTCATCCCGCTCCCTCTGCGGTGTTGCGCCGGTGATGATAGGAATGTTAAATTGCCTGGAAATTTCTTTCAACTGCTTCAGGTATTGGCCGATAATCAGTACATGGTCATCCCTGTGCTTTTCCAGAAGATGTGCAACCACCGGCAATTTCATCGGGTTTTCTGATGCAATTCGGAAGGATTTCCGATTGTTTGCCATGCTGTAGTCGTATGAGACTGATTCAGCCAGAGGCACGCGAATCTCCACGCATTTTGCTTCCGCGATGAACCCCTGCCGTTCCAGATCTTTCCAGGGAACGTCATATTTTTTCGGCCCGATCAGGGCAAAAACGTCCTTTTCTTTGCCGTCTTCCCTCACCAGCGTCGCTGTCAATCCCAGGCGACGTTTGGCCTGAAGGGAAGAAACCGCCCGAAAAACAGGCGCAGGGAGCAAGTGAACCTCATCGTAAATAATCAATCCCCAATTTCGGGAATCGAAAATTTCAAAGTACTTGAAATCATCGTCCCGGGATTTCCTGTAAGTGAGAATCTGATAGGTGGCAACTGTCACGGCCTGTACATCCTTGCATTCGCCGCTGTATTCGCCCACCTGCTCCAAACGGAGGTTGGTGCGCTCCACCAGTTCCCGTTTCCATTGCTTCAGCGCTGTGGTGTTCGTGGTCAATACCAGGGTGTTCGCCCTGACCCTGGCCATAATTCCGATTCCGACAATGGTTTTTCCTGCGCCACAGGGCATAACCACAACACCGCTTCCACCTTCCACTGAGCCTCCGGCGTGGAAAATGTCCACTGCAGCTTCCTGGTAAGGCCTCAGTATTAATTTCTCCGGGTCAATTTTTACATCCAGTGGATCTCCTTCTTCATAACCGGCAATGTCACGGGCAGGAAATCCCAGCTCCATCAATGCCTGTTTTACATCTCCCCGGGATACCGGGGTTACATAAATCCGGCCATCTGAGACGCGGGTGATATAATCCGTCATCGGTTCGTAATAGAGTACCCGCCGGTATGTATCCGGATCCTCTATGTCCAGGTAAAAGCCGCTTTCCCCGCGTTTCAGAATAATCTTTCCGAAGGCATGATATTCTTCCTCAATTTCCTTCAGGAGCGTATGGGAAATCGGATACTTGCTCCACTTCTGTAGGAAAGTAACAATCTTTTCATAACCTACCCCGCATGCAGCGGCATTCCAGAGGGAAATTGAAGTGATCCGGTAAGTGTGGATGTACTCCGGAGATTTGACCATTTCCGAGAAAGTGCCGAGAAAGCCCCTGACTTCCGGATACGCCGGATTCTGAACTTCAGCCAGTATGGTTCTGTCGGACTGGATAATCAATGGTTTTTCCATCTATCTCCCTTGTGCAAAGCATCGTGTCTTCTTTAATCGTTTTGCCCGTGACGGTCACAGACGTACTCACAACCATTATATGCGTTTTTTGTTGACATAAAAAGGCGATTTTCCTATGATATTTACAAATCAACTGTGTAGAGGAGAAAAAAACATGAGTATTGGAGTTATTTCATTGAATGAAGGAAACTTTCAGGCA
>JAADJC010000004.1 GCA_013151025.1 Acidobacteriota bacterium | reverse complement strand
GCATAACATGGCAATTTTAGTCAAAGAAGATTCCAGAATTGTGGTTCAGGGAATTACAGGCGGCGAAGGAAGCTTCCACACAAAACAGTGCATGGATTATTATGGCACAAAAATTGTGGCTGGCGTAACCCCCGGGAAAGGCGGACAGGATGTAAACGGCGTACCGGTATACAATACGGTGAGAGAAGCCTGCAAAAAGCAAGGCGCCAACGTTTCCCTGATTTTCGTTCCCCCTGCGTTTGCAGCAGACGCGATTATGGAAGCTGCGGATGCCGGTATCGAAGTCATTATCTGTATCACCGAAGGAATTCCCACCATTGACATGATTCATGTCATGAATTATCTTAAAGATAAGAATTCAAGGCTGGTCGGACCCAACTGCCCCGGTGTCATTACACCGGGTGTGGCAAAAGTGGGCATTATGCCGGGATTCATTCACAAGAAAGGTTCTATCGGCGTCATCTCCCGCAGCGGAACCCTGACCTACGAGGCGGTGAGCCAGCTGACAAGCCGCGGGTTGGGCCAGTCCACTTGTATCGGTATCGGCGGCGACCCCATTATCGGTTCCCCTTTCATTGATCTGCTGAAGCTGTTTCAGGAAGATCCGGATACCGAAGGGATTGTAATGATTGGTGAAATCGGCGGTAGTGCGGAAGAAGAAGCTGCGGCTTTTGTCAAAGAAAACGTGACCAAACCGGTGGTCAGTTTCATTGCCGGTCAGACTGCTCCCAAAGGGAAACGGATGGGCCATGCCGGTGCAATTATTGCAGGCGGAAAGGGAACAGCGAAGGAAAAGATGGAAGCACTGGCTGCGGCCGGAATTCATGTGGCCAAGAGCCCTGCCGACATCGGTGAGACCATGGTTCGGGCACTGGGCAAATAAGCTCAGGCGAAAAACGGGAGGACCAACCCAATGACAAATGAAGACAAGGCTGTCAATGAAAAGGCGCTGACACGGCGAAAGAAACCCAGTAAAGTCCCGCACAAGGTTCATGTGTATACGGATCTGTGCAAGGGCTGTGGAATCTGTGTGTCGGTTTGCCCTACCGGGACGCTTCAGTTAAAAGATTACGCGTTTTCGGTATTCGGCGTCACGTCCTCAGTTGACGCTGAAGAATACTGCATCGGTTGCAAGACCTGTGAAATGCGGTGTCCGGACTTTGCCATCCGCATTGACGAGGAGGAAGAATCATGAGCAGGCAGCGGGTTTACAATGGAAACGAACTGATTTCCCTGGCCGCGCTGGATGCGGGGTGCCGCTTTTACGCGGGGTATCCCATTACCCCCAGCTCGGAAATCATGGAAGTGATGTCAAAAGAAATGCCGAAAGTCGGTGGCGGCTTTATCCAAATGGAAGATGAAATCGCCTCCATCGGTGCGGCCATCGGGGCTGCCTGGACCGGCGCGAAATCCATGACAGCCAGTTCCGGGCCTGGAATCTCTCTGAAAGCGGAGCATATCGGTTTTGCATGCATTACCGAAACGCCACTGGTCATTGTAAATATTATGCGTGGCGGACCGTCCACCGGTTTTCCCACTGCCACCAGCCAGTCCGATCTGATGCAGGCGCGGTGGGGTACCCACGGAGATCATCCGGCCATCGCACTGATACCGGGAACCGCACACGAAATGTACTATGAAACCATACGCGCCTTCAATCTGGCGGAGCAATTTCGCACGCCGGTAATTATCCTCGGTGATGAGATGCTGGGCCATTTGAATACAATGCTGGATCTACCGGATCCGGCTACACTGGATCTGGTGGAACGGAAACTGGCACAGCCGAAACCAGGTGAGAAATACCGTCCCTTTGCCATGGATCAGGGAGATGTTCCCCCCATGGGTGCTTATTTCAGGGGATACCGGTTCCATCTGACCGGATTGAACTCCAACGAATACGGGTATCCTACCATTGATCCGGACATGATTCAGGCCCAGCAGGAAAGGATGATGAACAAGGTGGCCAATCATACGGACGAAATATTGAAAAATGATACTTTCAATCTGGAGAATGCCGACATTCTAACGGTTGCGGTGGGATCTACGGGTTCTGCCGTGAAACAGGCATCTAAGGACATGAAAGCGGAGGGCAGTGGCAACCTGGGTGTGTTTCGCCCCATTACACTGTGGCCCTTCCCGGAAAAAGATCTGGACGCGTTGATTGGTTCCGGTAAATACAAAGGATTGTTTGTACCGGAAGCCAACTTGGGCCAGTTGGTTTTGGAAGTGGAAAGAATCAACCGAGGGCGTTTGCCGATTCAGACCCTGCAGAAAGTCAATGGATTCCCGGTTACGCCCGGTGACATTGTTGAACGTGTCAAGGAGGTGTTCTGATGGCTGCCGTAAAACACATCAATTTTGAGCAGTATCTCCGACAGGACTATCGGGGGCTTCAGTGGTGTCCCGGTTGTGGAGACGGTGCCATTCTACAGGCTTTTCTCCGGGCCGTCCATGAATTGGGAATTTCCCAGGACGACATGGCGGTGGTGTCCGGTATCGGCTGTTCCGGCCGGATCAGCGGCTACATTGATTTCAATACGATGCATACCACCCACGGCCGGGCAATCTCATTTGCCACCGGCATCAAGCTGGCGCGTCCGGACAAGCATGTGGTGGTCTTCGGTGGAGATGGGGATCAGACTGCCATTGGCGGCAATCATTTTATCCATGCCTGCCGCAGGAACATTGACCTGACCATCTGTGTCATCAACAACAATGTCTATGGTATGACAGGGGGCCAGTACTCTCCTACCACTCCCCGGGAGATGAAGACCCAGACCACACCATATGGTAACTATGATAACCAGTTTGATGTGGTAAATCTGGCAATCGGTGCTGGTGCCACTTACGTAGCAAGGGAGTCTGTGTGGAAGCCGGTTGCTCTTGCAAGGTTTTTCAAAAAGGGTCTGCGGCATAAGGGTGTTTCCGTAATTGAAGTGGTATCCAATTGCCACATCAACTTAGGGCGGAGAAACAAAATGAAATCTCCCCACGCCGTACTGGACTGGATCAAAGGCAGAACCGTGTCATTGGCAAAGGCCAAAAATATGAACGAAGAAGAACTGATCGGGAAGGTTCTGGTGGGTGAGTTTGTTGAAAAAGACAAGCCTGAATTTACCGAGCAGTATTACAACCTCGTGAAAAGCCTGAAGAAGTAGGGGGACGCCATGTCATTTCATTATGAAGCAAGATTTGCAGCCATTGGCGGTCAGGGTATCATCACAGCAGGTGCTTTTCTGGCAACCGCCGCGACCCTGGAAGGGAAATACGCAACCCAGAGTCCCACTTACACATCCCAGGTCCGTGGGGGCCCCACAAAAGTGGATGTCATTATCAGCGATGAGGAAATTCTTTTCCCCAAGGGAAACAAACTGGATTTATTTCTGGCCATGGCCCAGAAACCCTATGACCGGTACTATACAGAGTTGAAACCCAACAGCCTGGTGATTGTGGAAGAAAACCTGGTTCAGAAAGTCCATGATGACGGCCATCGGATAATCCGGGTACCCATTATTGAACTTGCGGAAAAGAAAATAGGCCTGGCTGTTACTATTTCGGTGATTGCCACCGGGCTGGTGGTGGCATTGACAGAGATTGTCACACCGGATACCATGCAGAGGGCAATTTTGAGCCGGGTTCCCAAGGGAACAGAGGCATTGAATATGAAGGCCTTTCAACTGGGCATGGACGTTGGCGAAGAATTAAAGTAGAGCAGATTTGAAGGAGATTGAAAAATGAGCGAGTTTACATTTGGAATCATCAAGCCGGATGCGGTTCAGAAGGGGTTTACCGGCGAGATACTTTCCATGATTGAGAAAAATGGATTCAGAATTGTCGGCCTCAAGAGGGTCCGGCTCAACAAAGAAAAAGCGCAAGGATTCTATTTTGTCCATCGGGAGCGTCCCTTCTTTAACAGCCTGACAAATTTTATGTCAGAAGGTCCCATTGTGGTTATGGTGCTGGAGAAAGAAAACGCCATTGGGGACTGGCGCAAACTGATGGGCGCTACCAATCCGGCAGAGGCCGATGCGGGAACCATCCGGAAGGCTTTTGCGGAAAACATTGAAAGAAATGCGGTCCATGGTTCCGACAGTCCGGAATCTGCGGCAATTGAGATTCCCTATTTCTTTAACCAATTGGAACTTGTCTGAAAATCAGGGGGCGGGACTTCCCGCTCCCTTTATTCTTCTGTCCCGGTTTCTGCCCCCGTCCCATAATCAGAAAGGAATCATCCATGAACACAATTGACCATCTTATCCCCCATCTGTTGGGAGTTCAGAAACCGGCTCAGTATCTGGGCGGTGAGCTGAATGCTGTCCGGAAAGACCCATCCGGACGTCTCCGGGTGGCACTGGCCTTTCCGGACCTTTACGAAATCGGAATGTCCTATACCGGCCTGCAGATTCTCTACCACCTGATCAACCGGGAAGACCGGTTTTACGGAGAACGGGTATTCGCACCCTGGCCGGATATGGCAGAATTGCTTCGTACCACCTCCACCTCTTTGTTTACACTGGAAACCCGGACACCGCTTTCAAAAATGGATGTACTGGGTTTCACCTTTCAATACGAATTGAGTTACAGCAACTTCCTGATGATGTTGGAACTTGCGGGGATTCCGATTCTGTCAAAAGATCGGGACAGCGGTCCGCTGGTCATGGCCGGCGGACCTTGTATTTATAATCCTGAACCCATTGCGGACTTTGTAGATGTGTTTTATGTTGGAGAAGCGGAGCGGGAACTGGTAGGGGTACTGGGTGATATCCATGAAATGCGGAAGTCGGGAATTTCCCGCACTGTTCAATTAAAAACCCTTCATGGGAAATATCCCTTTCTTTACATTCCGGCCTTTCATCCCGTGTCGGAGGCGGAACCCTTCTGGACAGTGGATCCGGCCATAAAGGTAACCCGCACGATTCCAAGAGAATTTTATCCTGAAGATTTTCCAGACCGACTGATTTTGCCCAATGTTGCAGTTGTCTATGATCGAATTACACTTGAAATCTCCAGGGGTTGCGATGAAGGGTGCCGTTTCTGTCAGGCAGGTATGATCTATCGCCCGGCACGGGAACGGGCTCCGGAGGATTTGCTGACCCAGGCTCATACCCTGCTGGACGCCACCGGCCATGATGAAATTTCTCTGTCTTCCCTGAGTACGGCCGATTATCCCGGCATTGAGGATCTGGTGTCTGTTATGGTGAACTCGTTTGAAAAAGACCGGATTTCCACCGCATTACCCTCAATCCGGGCAGATCGGTTTCAGGAATCCTTCGCCGAAGAGATTAAACGGATTCGAAAAACCGGGTTTACAATCGCGCCGGAGGCCGGTTCCCAACGTCTCCGGGATGTGATCAACAAGAACCTTACGGAAGAATCCATTTTAAAAGCGGCTGAAACAGCCTATCACCATGGTTGGAGCCATATCAAGCTGTATTTCATGATGGGTCTTCCCACAGAGACCTTGGAAGATCTGGATGAAATGATCGAGTTGACGGAAAAAATTGCGGCAATGAACCGACGGGGATACACCGTACTCAGTGTGTCCACGTTTGTACCCAAACCCCATACCCCGTTCCAATGGACTGCCCAGTTAACAGCTGATGAAGTTCGCCGTCGGCAGAACCGGATCAAATCCCGTGTGCGGTCTCGAAACATCAAGATTAAGCTTCATGACCCGGCTCAGTCCATACTGGAGGGTATTTTTTCCCGTGGAGACCGTCATACAGGAAATTTACTGTTGGAAGCTTACCGGAACGGCGCCTGTTTTGATGGGTGGACCGATAAATTTAAGTCTGAAATCTGGGAAAAGGCAATATCCACCATTAGATATGAAAGCGAACACCTGCACCGGGAACTGGATGTAGAAACACCATTGCCCTGGGATTTTATGGATATTTCTGTTCCAAAATCTTTCTTTGTGAAGGAATGGTCCCGTGCAAAATCCAATGAACTGACGCCGATGTGTGTCAGTTCTTCCAGTTGTAATCTTTGCCGGGCATGTACGTCACAGGAAATCAAATATCGTTTTCAAAAAAGAGTGAAAATTGTTGAAAATCTCGCAGAAATGAAGGAAAAGAGTAAAGTTTTGACCGAAAATGGCGAAAAAGAGCGTCTTTTCTATGAATTTTCCTATAAAAAGGGTGGATTGGCCCGTTTTGTTTCACATCTGGATCTGGTGACAATCTTTTCCCGGGCCCTGCGCATTGCGAAGTTGCCGGTGATGTTCAGTCGGGGATTCAATCCCAGGCCGATACTGAAATTTTCCCCGGCATTGGAGCTGGGAATTTCGGGTGACGATGAGCACTTTCTCGGGGAGTTTGTCTGTAAATTCAATATTGATGAAGCGGTAGGGAAGTTGAACCTTGCTTTGCCGGATGGGATCCGGATAACAATGGGAACAGAGTCTACCATGGCAAAACGGAACCGGCTTTCCCGTGATGTGGATTTTGTTTACGAGGTCACCTTTCCTGCCCCGGTTCGTCTGTTTTTAGGGTGGCGGGAAGTGGAAGTGGAAAAAACCACCCGGAAAGGAACCCGGCACTTTTATCTCGGAGATGTGGTGCAGAGGGTGCAGCCAAATGGCGCTTCTGCAACTGTGGTTATTCGCCACTCTCAACAACGGGGAAGCTTGAAGCTCTCCGAGGCGCTACCCTACATTTTCCCGGATGAGGATGTCAGGCATGCTATAATGTTACGGAAACAGCTGATTTTCTTAGAGGGAGACGCATGAATCAGGAAATTATTGTCAATTCCACAAGCCACGAAACACGAATTGCATTGTTGGAGAACAATCAACTCAGTGAAGTATATGTGGAACGGAACTTTGATCGTGGTATTGTGGGAAACATTTACAAGGGAAGGGTGACACGGGTATTGCCCGGTATGCAGTCCGCGTTTGTGGATATCGGGTTTGAACGGGATGCTTTCCTTTACGTTGGAGATATTTCAGAAAACCTGTTGACAGTGGAGGACTTCCTTGAGGAAGAGGAAGGAATAGAAGGGGAAATCCCGGAAGAAGTCGAAGACGACACCATTCCCACAGACAGCCTGCATATTGAAGATCTTCTTCAGGAAAGCCAGCAGATTCTGGTTCAGGTCGCAAAGGAACCCATTGGAACCAAAGGGCCTCGGATTACGGCCCACATCAGTCTCCCCGGACGTTATATTGTGTTTATGCCCACCATCAATCATATCGGGATATCCCGTAAAATTGAGAATCCGGAAGAAAAAGAACGGCTGAAAACCATTATTTCATCCCTGAAAACCGGGAACCGAGGCTATATTGTTCGAACCGCCGGCGAGGGAATGGGAAAAAAGGAATTTACTCAGGATATCAATTTTCTCCATAAACTCTGGAAGGAAATTGTGCAGAAAACGGAAACCGTTTCTGCTCCCTGTCTGATCCACGAAGAACTGGGATTGATTCATAAAATTGTTCGGGATACCTTCTGTGAAGAGACTTCCCTGATGCTGGTGGATTCTGAAACCGCTTTCCAGAAGGCATTGCAGTTTATTGACAAAATTAATCATAGCTGGGCATCGAGAATCAGGCTCTACACCAAAAAAAGACCAATTTTTGACGAATACGAAGTGGAGTCGCAATTGGAAGCGGCGCTGAATTCTAAAGTGTGGTTGAAATCCGGTGGTTACATTGTTATCAACCAGACAGAGGCGCTGGTTGCTATTGACGTTAATACCGGCCGCTATATTGGAAAGCGTTCACTGGAAGAAACAGTTTTCAAAACCAACATGGAGGCGGTAAAGGAAATTGTCCGGCAGATACGCCTTAGAAATCTCGGTGGTATTATTGTTATTGATTTTATTGATATGGAAGAAAGTGAGCACCGGAAAAGTGTACTGGCTGAATTGACGGAACACTTGAAAAGCGACCGTTCCCGATCCAATATTCTGACGATTGATGAAATTGGCCTGGTGGCTTTGACGCGAAAGCGGTCCAAGCAGTCATTGGAACGGTTTCTGACCGAAATGTGCCCGTATTGTCAGGGTTCTGGACGGATTAAATCTATTTCCACCATGGCCTTGCAGATACAGCGGGAAATCATGACCCGCCTCACCCCACAGTTTGATCGGAACATTACTGTCCGGGTTAACCCATACGTCGGGGAATTCCTGAAGCAGGACGAATACGATGTCCTGGGTGAACTGACCCGGATTTTCAACATCCGAATCAAAGTTTCGGATGATCCCAACCTCCACATAGAGGAATATAACATTGTCATTAACTGATTTTCCCGGCCTGTCCCTTGCGTTGGGGTCCGGAGCGGCCCGTGGCCTGGCTCACATAGGTGTATTGAACACACTGGACAAAGCCGGTGTGAAAATAGATGCCATTTCCGGTTGTTCCATCGGTGCCGTGATTGGTGGATTTTATGCCGCAGGAAAACTTGCAGAGGCAGAGGAATACTATCGGAACATGGATCGGGGTGATGTGATTCGCAACTTTGACCCGATATTCCCTTCCGGTGGACTGATCAATGGACGAAAGATAATTCACAGTTTTCGGGAGATAGTGGGCGATATCCGTCTTGGGGAAACCAATATTCCATTTTACCCTGTGGCCACGGAATTAACCACCGGAGAGACAGAGGTCCTGGCCGATTGTCGGCTCTGGGAGGCGATTCGGGCCTCTATTTCTATTCCAGGGCTGTTCAAGCCCTACCGGTTGAAAAAGAAATGGTACGTGGACGGGGGATTGACAAATCCGGTTCCGGTGGATGTATTGAAATCTCGCCATGGAAGCAGTCAGATAGTTGCGGTTAACCTTAATCTTCCGCCTTCCGCTTACCACAGGAGCTGGATCAAGCCCCTTGGAGCAGAGGCGGATGACAAGGTATTTCTGGATCGCTTTCCCGCAATGAAGGCTTTTCTGGAGAAAAAGGGTATTGCTTTACTCCCCAAAGAAGAAAAACCAGGGATGCTCTATACCTTGAATCGAACCTTTCACATTTTTCAGTATGAAATTGCCTGGCGGAGCATTGAAATGACGAAGCCTGATTATGTGATCACCCCCATACTCCCGGATTTGCTGTTTTACGATTTTCATAAGGCAGACCAGGCTATTTCAGAGGGAAAGCATGCGGCGGAGAACTTCCTCAGCGAATGGCGTAAACAAAACCCAGGTCATTCAACACCGAAGTAGACAACACATCTGCAGACAGATTGTATCGGTCTGAACTGCGAACCCATATGGTCTTTTCGCCGATTTCCACTTTGAAAAATAATTTTAAATCGTTTCCCCGGTAAGGCTCCAGTGCCATTCGCAGCTGATCCAGCCGGTCAGCGGATGTGATTTTAATTGAGAGGGTGGCGGCTCCTCCTTTGACAAAGGAATCAAATCCCCGGATATTGTCCAGCAACATGGACGGAGTGGAACGAGATAGATCCAGTTTGCCGGACACAAAGACCCGCTGACCGTTTTCCAGCAATTCCATCAAATTTGAAATAGCGCCCTTTCCCTGGTTTTCTCCTGGAAATTTGGAGGCAAATACCACCACGTTGATACGCCCGGTGAGGTCTTCCAGTGTGAATGATGCCATTTTTCGTCCCCGCCGGTCTGTCCTGAACTGGAGGTTGCGCACCATTCCACCCACAACTACGCTTTCGCTCCGGTAAGCGGGGATGGGTTCGGATCCCTCCTGATCCGCTGCCATTCTGTGAATGTCGGCGGTGGAAAGGGTGGAAAAACGACGCAATTCTCCGGCCACTTCATCCAGGGGATGCCCGGAGGCGTAAAATCCCAGCACATCCATTTCCTTTTCCAATAGCTCCATCTTGTCCCATTCTTCATGCTCTGTAGAGGGTGTGGTTGAGTCACCTTCCGGTTCCGGCAGTGTATCAAAGAGGGAGCGTTGTCCCATCCTCCTCTCTTCGTTTTTCTTTGCAGCAAATCGTATGGCGACTTCCAGTGTATCTGAAAGGTGTTTTCGTTTTTCTCCAAGGCAGTCGAAGGCTCCAGCCATAATCAGGGATTCCAGTACTTTTTTGTTGGCCTTTCGAGTATCCATCCTGGAGAGGAAGTCGTCAAAGCTCTTGAACGGTCCGTTCTGATTCCGTTCTTCAATGATTACATCTATTGCACTGCTACCCACGCCCTTGATGGCACCGAGGCCGAAGAGAATTTCATTTTCCACGATGGTAAAACTGTTTTCACTTCGGTTGATGTTTGGCGGAAGCAGGGGGATTCCCATATGTTCCAGCATAGGCTTGAACTTGAGGATATCTTCCACCTTGGTGCTGCTGGCCTGCTCCATCCGAAGGACGGCGGTGGCAAATTCTACCGCGTAATGGGCTTTCAACCAGGCTGTCTGGTAGGCAAGGAGGGCATAGGCGGCCGAATGGGACTTGTTGAAGCCGTATTCGGCGAACTGAGCCATGGTGTCCATCAGTTCTTCTGCCTTTTTTGAGTCTACACCCCTATCCTTTGCACCTTTCAGGAAGATTTTTTTCTGTTCTTCCATTACTGATTTTTTCTTTTTCCCCATAGCCTTTCGAAGAATATCGGCCTGAGCCAGGGAATAACCGGCCACTTCCACCGCGATGAGCATTACCTGCTCCTGGTAGAGGATAATTCCATGGGTTTCTTCCAGGATGGACTTCAGTTCCGGCAGGGGATAACTGACATCTTCCTGTTTGTTCCGTCTGCGAATATAACTGTCCAGCATCCCGCTGCCGATGGGGCCGGGTCGGTACATGGCGTTGCAGGCAATAAGATCTTCAATTTTATCCGGGTGAAGGCTTTTTAAAAGGCCCCGCATTCCCGAGCTTTCAAATTGGAAAATCCCCTGGGTATCGCTATTCTGAAAAAGTTCAAAGACCTTTTTGTCATCCACTTTTGTAAACGCTTCACGAATTTTCTTACGGGTGATTTTATGGCGGCTGGTGATCAGGTTCATTGCGATGTCAATTACGGAGAGAGTTTTCAGACCGAGAAAGTCCATTTTCAAAAGGCCGATACCCTCAGCCAGGTTCTTGTCATACTGGACCACAGGAACCGGGGATTTGGACCCGGGTTCTACAAAAACCGGCGCAAGTTCAGTGATGGGCCGGGGGGCAATAATAACTCCGGCAGCATGGACACCGGCATGACGGGCAGTATTTTCAATCCTTGCCACATAATCAAACAGCTGGCGATTGAGATCATTTTCATCCCGGAAGGCGCGGAGTTCCTCGCTTTCCTCCAGGGCCTGTTTCAGCGGAATATTCAACCCGGTTGGATAGAGCTTTGTGGTTACCCGGTTGGCTTCCGCAGCCGGATACCCCATTACCCGGGCTACATCTTTGATTGCCAGTTTTGCTTTCATCCGGTTGAAAGTAACAATCTGGGCTACTCGTTCTTCACCATATTTTTCTTTCACATAGTTAATTACTTCTTCTCTGCGGTTTTTGCAGAAATCAATATCAATGTCCGGCATGGACTTTCGTTCCGGATTGAGAAAACGCTCAAACAGAAGCCTGTAGTGCAACGGGTCCACATCGGTAATGCCCATGCAGTAGGCGATCAGCGATCCCGCAGCGGAGCCTCTTCCCGGCCCCACCGGAATATCATGTTCTTTTGCAAACCGGATAAAATCCCAGGTAATGAGAAAATAACCGGCAAATCCCTTCATTTTCAATACATCCAGCTCAGTTTGCAGGCGTTCCAGATACGAGGTCATGGGGATTGTTTCGTCCAATTTTCCCACTTCTTTCAGCTTGTCCAGTCCTTCCCGTGCCAATTGCTCCAGGTAAGTATCCAGGGCTTGCCCCTCTGGTGCCTTAAACTCCGGCAGCATCATCTTGCTCGGCAGCTCTACGTCACACATCTCCGCGATTTTTAATGTATTGTCCAGTGCTTCCGGGCAGTAAGAAAACAACGCCTCCATCTCATCTCTGGATTTCAGGTAGAATTTATAGGGCATGTATTTCATGCGGTTTTCATCGCTCAAAAGCCGGTTGGTCTGGAGACAGAGGAGAATGTCATGTACCTCACTGTCTTCTCGCTTCAGATAATGGATGTCATTGGTTGCTACAAGGGGGATATCCACTTCCCTCGCCAGCTTTACAATCTCAGGAAGCACCTTCTTTTCTGCCGGAATATCGTGGTCCTGCATCTCCAGAAAGAAATAACCCTTTCCGAAAATTTTCTGGAAACGCAAAGCGGCCTGCTTTGCGTCTTCGTAGCGTTCATTCAAGAGTAATTCAGGAATCTCACCCTTGAGACAGGCAGTGAGGCCGATGAGACCTTCACTATACTCCTCCAGAAGTTCGAGGTCGATTCTGGGTTTGTAATAAAAGCCGCTGAGATACCCTTCGGAAACCAGTTTGCACAAATTACGATAGCCGGCATTATTTCGGGCAAGGAGGACCAGGTGATTCATCCTGGCACCCTTCTGTTTTTCCAGTCGGCTGCCTTGAGCCACATAGACTTCGCATCCCAATATGGGCTTTATTCCCGCCTTCCTGGCTTCGAGATAAAATTCCGCAACACCGAACATCGTACCGTGATCCGTGATGGCAATGGCGGGCATTCCCAACTCTTTTGCCCGGTTAACCATCTCTTTTACATTGGTCAATCCGTCCAGCAGACTGTACTCGGTATGGTTGTGGAGATGGACAAAAGTCATGGACGCCTCGCCGTTTCCGGTCTCTGATGAATCATCAGTTTAATTCTTAATTTTTCCAGTGCCGATTTCAATACCGCTGTGCCATTAAATTCCGCCCTGCCCGCCTTTTCCAGGAACAGGCCGAAGGCATACCGGTGCCCACCCACTTCGAATGTTCCCATCAGTACTGAATTGTAGGGGGATTTTCCGGCTGTGCCTGTTTTCAGCATCAGTTTAATTCCGGGAACCATCGCCCGTTTGCCGGTGCCGTTTTTCCAGTTGACCGCATTCAGCATTCCTTCTTTAATAGAAGGAAGCGCTTCTTTGGGAAAAAGAGGTTCTGTTTCTGAATGGGATTGCAGGGCCAATGTCCCATTTCCCGGGACAATTTCGTTCGTGAAAGGTGTGGGCAGAATATCCCGTCCATCCGATGCCAGTGATGCTGCAGTGCGAACCAGCCAGTAGGGGGTAATGTAAGCTGTGTCCAGGCCAATGGCCCCCCTCGCCAGTGCGTAATCTCCCGCAAGTGGCGCCCGCTTTTCACCGAGCCTGGCCTCCAGTTCCCCAAGGAAGAATGAACGGTTATTGATACCGAAACGGTCCAGCCAGCGTCCTTCCACCTCCGGTCCCAGCTTCAGTGCGGTTTCCGCAAATACCAGATTGCAGGAACATGCCAGGCTATCTGCCATATTTTTAAGTTCTCCATGTTTCTTCCAATCGTAGAAAATGCGGCCACCTACCCGAATCGGGCCTTTGCAATTGTATGGGAAATCTACAGTTACACCTTCCTCTATGGCAGCCGCCATGGTCACTACCTTAATTACCGATCCGGCTTCAAAAACGTCTCGGAATGGATTCATGTTCTTTGCACAGAGTCCGATTAGATGGTCATTTTCCGTGACGAGAAACGCCCCGCTCCACTTTCCCATGGACTGGTACAGGATTTTCTGAATATCCGGGACCAGAGAGTTTTCATAAATGGCGAGAAAATGTCTGTGGGGGCTGACTGCATTTTCCAGAAATCCGGTGCCGGGCAATTTGGCTCTGAATTTTCCCGATTTCATATCGACGTCCAGAACCCCTGCAACAACGGGAACCGATCCGCTAACAAAATAACTTTGAAAAGCCGGATCCTGTTTCAGAAAAGGGGCGGCTTTTGCAAACTTTCCCTGATCAAAGTAATACATGCCCTGGAATCGGGGCATGGACACCTTTTGCCGGATCAGGTAATTCATCAGCGATGAGAAAGTATCCAGACGATGTGCTGCCAGTAAATTTCTGAGAACAACCTGATAGGTTTCATGGGTAAGGTGGACGGAATCCTCAATGGCCGATTTTCTACCGGCCAGGATTGTCGCAACGTTCTCCATCTCGTCCAATCGGTGTTTCAATGGGAAAAATCCGGTGTACCGTGCCTGATGGATATGGTGCAGCATGGTAGCCGGGGTACTGCTCCGGCTTTTCAATGCGGCTCCTGCCCGGTAGTACATACCGGCACCAACCAGAGACCAGGCAATCCCGATAATCATTAATCCTTTCAACCATCCTGGAACCCGACTTTGGCGCTTTGCTGAAAAACTTCTCATTTTATTCTCACCTCAATTTGTGTTCCAATTTCTACCTTCAGCATATCAGATGCCCGCCTTTTCCGGGCGACAATTTCAATGAATCCCTTACTTCCCGGTACCATAAACATCCCATCTCCCCCTTCTGAAAAAGTGGAATGACTGTGGACAACCGTTTTCCCGGCCAGAACCAGGGCAACCCGGCCCAGCAAGGCATTTCGAACAGATGTTACCAGGTTTCCAAATCCGTCCACGTGGAGTACTTCTCCGGGAAAAAGCCTTGTAATTTCTTCCACAAACCGGATGGGTGTCACCACTGACAGCCCGGCCATTTTTTTCAGGAAGCGATCCGTATGATTGTGAATCCCGGCCGCTGCCGGTGCAAAAATGTCCCGGCCATGGAAAGTTTCACTGATCCGGGGTGAAAATAGCGGGTCCTTTGTGTCAATATGAAAAACATCTCCCGCTGAGGCAAAAGAAAACAGACCGTTGTCCGGTCCCACAAACCAGTACCGTCCGAACCGTATCGCTACCGGTACCCGTTTTGTTCCCACGCCGGGGTCCACAACACCGAGAAAAACTGTACCGGCCGGGAAACGCTGGTACACGGATTGAAGAAGAAACTGGCCATGGCGGGGATTTCCCGCTTCCACATGGTGGCTGATGTCCAGTGTATGCTCAATTCCATGAGAAAGAAGAACCAGTTTCAATTCTGCAACATACGTATCTTCTATTCCAAAATCTGTCAGCAATGCAATCATAGCGGTGCTCCTTTCTGTTCAACAGACATTGTAGCATGAACAGATAGGAGTGAGCGTTGTGAGTGGGGGGTAGAAAGAGAATCAGCCGCTCCCGGTCTCGTCTGAATTTTGTCTGGATTAGCCCTGTCCCTGTCTTTTACTCAAGCTGGGATCGAGTTTCAGCAATCCACAACCCAATGCTAAATCTTCCTCTTCTTTCCTTCTTCGAAAATTTTCGGTAAAATGGCTGTATGAAGTATGCATTGTTGTTCCGCGTGGGAAAAACGCTGATGGCGCTGGATGTCCGGTTCGTTTCCCATGTGTTGAAGGAAAGGGAGATTACCCCGGTCCCGGACGCTCCGGATTATGTGGAGGGGGTTTTTGCCTACAGAGAACACATTGTATCAGTGGTGAAAATTGACGCCAAATATGAGCTTGATGCAGTTTCTGAAGGTCGTCTTTTTCTGGTTGCAGTGGAGGATATATTGGTGGCTTTCCGTGTATCTGAAATTCTGGATGTTATTGAAGTAAATGAAGATGAGATCAAAACGGGTGATGCCGGAAATATGCCTGTTTCCGGAGTGCTTGCCCGTAATGGGAAACCGGTAATGGTTCTGGATCTGGATCTGGTGCTTTCAGAACAAGAAAGGAAACTTCTCCGTGCCCTCTACTGAGTCTCTATTTCGTGTTGTCATTTTTGCCGATTGTCATCTCCCGGTGACGCTTGGTCATCCCGAATTTGAGGCATTTCTCCATACATTCGAACAGGTAGCGAAGCAGACGGAAACCATTGTACTTCTGGGGGACGTGTTCCGGGTGTGGGCAGCGGTACCGGTATTTGACCATGAAAACGGCTACGTGCTTCTTGAAACAATCCGATCGGTTTCTGACAATTGTCGAGTCATTATGGTGGAGGGGAACTGGGATTTCTACATCAAAAAAGCCTATTTTGATGCATTTGACCGCGTGTCTGAAGACGCCGTTGTAATTGAATCGGAAGGAGAACGCCTCGTTTTCGTTCATGGTCATATGGATCACCTGTTTTCGGATCGTCTGCTGATGAGGCTGTTGAAGTCCCGGCTTGTCTGTACACTTTTCAGGTGGAAGCGGTTCTTTGGACTGGCTCGAAAACTGAACAGAAAGTTTCAGGAAGGGGGGTTGAGTAAAACTGTACAACCGGACGAACTTATTAAAGTAGCCGATAGACTGACAAAACGATTCCCAGGCAGTGACCGGATATTCGTTGGCCATTTTCACCAATCCTGGCAAAAGGGAATTGTGACCGGAATCCCCGATTATCACAGTACCCGTTCCTTTCTCGGCCTCTCAAACGAACCTGCCCTCTATCGCATTGACAGTGGCCGGGTTGTCCCTGTTTATTCAGATGTATTCCCACCTCTTTCGGGCCAGGACACCAAACGCTGAAAACAGAACACCTTTCTCTTTCCTATGTCTTCACTTCACCGCTCTTTACCAGGCCAATCTTGAATAATACCGGGCCGATAATCTGGTTGATGGCAATGACGGAAATGATGATAGCCTTAAGTGGCTGGCCCCAGTCCGGAAACGCTTTTTCCACAAGGATGGCAATACTCAGTGTCAGCCCGGCATTGGTGAGGAACCCAGTCCACGCGTATTTTCTTATGGCAGGGCTGGCCCCGGTGAACTTTGCCCCCAGCAAGGTTGAGCCGAAGATAAGGCCGGCCCGGAGAATGACAAATAGGGTAACCAGAATGTAAACCGATCCCAAATAGGAAAAATCCAACCCGGCACCGGCAATGGAGAAGAAAATAACGTAGATGGGAAGGTGGCTTTTTTCGATTCCTTCAATCATCAAGGGTCCCTGCCGGGAGAAGTTCTGAACGACAAAACCGGCAATCATGCACATGAGCATCTGTTCCAACCCGGCAAAGTGAGCCAGTTCGTTGGCGAGAAAAGCGGCAATGACAATAAAAACGGTAATTTCCTTTGCCACAAACCGGTAAAACAGGATCATCAGCCCACCGTATGCCAGTCCCGCTCCAATGGATAGAAAGATATCTCCAAAGGTGTGAAGCAGGAAAGAAAGGGAAAGGGGTGTTGTGCCGACAATACCCCGGATGATGCCCATGGAAACGGCAAACAGCAGGAGTACCACTACGTCTTTCACCATGGTCACGCCCAATGCAACGTCTGTGAATGGTCCCTTTGCCTTGTATTCATTAATAACTGCAATGGTGGATGCCGGGGAGTTTGCAATGGCGACGATGGCCAGCATAAAGGCGGCCATCCACGATACCTTTGTGCCTGAAATTCCCTGGATACCGGAAAAACTCAGAAGTGGAACCATAACTATCAGGATACCGCCGAAAAGCAGAGAAATATGGCTCAGGATGATGCCGGCGATAGCACGGGCATTTTCCCGGAGGTTCTTGAGTTTAAGTTCGCCTCCGGCAGACAATGCAATAAAGCTCAGGGCGATGGTGTTGATGAACTCAAGGGAACGGATGTCGTTATGGGAGATGAGACCCAGTACTGATGGCCCGAACAGAATACCGGCCAGCAGGTTCCCGGTGAGGGAGGGGAACCCCAGTTCTCTTGCCAGAACGCCGAAGAGATATGCAACAATAATGAGAAAGCCCAATGCCAGGTAGGGGCCGATAACTGAATTGTGAGATACCGTGCTGCTGCCGGCCAATATCAGAAAAAACAGAACAGAAATCGCGATAGTGTTGACCAACAGGCTTCCAATGTTTTTCCAGTTCACTTCATCTCCTCCATTTTTCCCGACAGCACACCCATTGCCTGGAGAACCATGACGGCGACCAGAAAAGCCGGAAACCATACCCCTGGCAGGGATATCCCCTCCCGCATCCAGATATCCGTACCAATGGCAATGGCCAGCCCGCCCGGTGCCATGAAATATGCCCAGGAGTACCGGTTGAGATTGAACCAGTGTGCTTTCGCAAAAAGCCGTCGAAGAAGCCCTGCCAGAAGTACGATGGAGAGGGTGGAAAAGAGGAATTCCGGGTCATCCGGAATGCCGGATACCATCCCTACCAGGAGGAGAAATAGCATGTAAAGGGGTTTTTCATCGGCCGCGATGTCCCTGTAAATCGGGTCACATTTTTTGCAGGTGTTGGCAAGATATACGCCGGCAAAGAAGGAGACTGTCAGGGGGGATATGTGGAAAACAGCACAGGTTTCAGATACCAATACAATGACTCCAATGAGAACCAGAAGCAGCCCTTCCGGCCTATGATTCAATGAAAGCAGCGTCCGTGAGAAAATAGCGAACAAGGTGCTGAAACACAGCAGGTACAGAATGGAAATCAGTGGGAGGGTAAGTATCTGGACACCGGTAAACAGCAGGAGAATAAAGAAGGGCAGGATACTGACAAAGAAAAGGGCGGTACGATTTTCAATCCCACGGTCCGGAATAAAATGGGAAACAGTACGAAAACTGATAGGTGCCAGTGCCAGGGCGAATACGCAAAGGCCGGGTTTACCGGTCAGAAGAAAAATCCCCAGTGCGATTCCTGCAGTCAACCCGGTTGTCCATACGACTGTTTTTGTCAGGAAATGTTTCGGCAGTTCTTTCAGGTAATGAAAATCCACCTCCAGGCCGATTAGAAGACCAATCCAACCCAGGAAAGGAAACAGCAACGGCTTCAGTGATGCTTGCTCCATGGGGAGTTTTGACAGCAGAAACCCCAGAATCAGGTATTCCATCCCTACGAATGTAGAAAGTTTTCGCTTTCGAAAAATTACTGAAAAACTGAAATACGCCACTGCGACTGCGAGGATAACAAAAAGACGGGCAAGCATATCAGGTTTTAAGCCCTCGGGTGTCCCCGATATCCAGTGAAAACATAATTCCGGTATTGGGGAGTGAGAAATCCCCATAGACTGACTGGATGGTGTCCATGGCATGGTGCAGGGTGACCGAATCCGGTACGATGGATAGAATTACTTTGTTGGTGGGATTATTCCCCTGGATGAGTCCACGAAATCCGGCAAAGAGTGGGATTTCGTCTGCCATATATTCAAACATCCCCCGGGCGTCCAGGATGCTGGCTCCGGTAATTCCCTCTTCCAGCAGGGCTTCCAGAACATCCTCCAGACGTTCTTCTTTTTCGATTATACAGACAAGCAGCTTTGCGTCAGTCATAGTGAATCAATGCCTCAAAGAAGGCATCCGCATTTTCTGCCGAAAGGAGTTTTTCCAGAAATTCCGGGTGTTTCATCATTAGTGCCAGCTTGGCGAGAATCTGAAGGTTAATAATATTGCTGGGCGAAGGAGCCCCGATCATGGCGAAAATCAGTTCAACCGGTTTCTTGTCCAGTGCGGCAAAGTCAATGGGTTTGGTCAGCCGATAGACAAAAATCTCCTGGTTTTCACACTTTTCATACATGACGTGTGGGATGGCAATACCATTTCCAATCCCGGTACTCATGGTTTCTTCCCGAAGGTAAAAGAGTTCCAGCAATCGTTCTTCTTCAAAATCAGGATGGACTTTTGTAATGTCTTTCACCATTTTTTTGAAAAAATCGGTTTTATCCGCCGTGTCAAACTGGAATCGAATGTGTGTTTTCCGGACAAACTTGTCTAGTTTCACTGCATTTTCCCCTTATGTTGATATGCATTTTTTGTACTTTCATCATATCATCCAATCGACCGATAATCAATCTCTCTCTCCGGTTCATGTGGGCGTTATGAGTGGGCGAATTCGGCAGTCGGTGCAATGCGCCGAATGTTAAATGATAGATTTTGATTGTTAAATTACAGATAGAGAATGAGAGTTTGCAGCTGGTTTTCTTTTCTTGAACTTAAACTCAGGCTTAAACTTGTTTATCCTGGCCTTTATCTGTGGGCGATCTCCGAGAACTCCACGCGATTTCGGCCATTATGCTTGGCCATGTAGAGAGCCGTGTCTGCTGCGCTAATCAGTTTTTCAAAGTCATTATGCTTCAACGGCATTGCTGTACTGACCCCGAGGCTGATGGTAACCTGTACTTTTTTCTTATAATTCGAACAACTGTGTTCAACCGCAACGCGGAGGGTTTCCGCCATATTCAGGGCACCGTCTTTCCCTGTGTTCGGAAGAATGGCAACAAACTCTTCTCCTCCATAGCGGGCCAGAAAATCCCGGGGGCGTTTCAGCTCTTTCTGAAGGGTTTCGGCAATTGTCTTCAGGCAGGCATCTCCGGCCTGGTGGCCAAAAGTGTCGTTGTACTGCTTGAATCTGTCAATATCAATGAAAATAAGGGAGATGGGGGCAGAATCCCGAAAGGCTGTTTTCCAGTCTCTCTGAAGCTGGTGCATGAGATAACGATGGTTCGCAATGCCGGTCAGCCCGTCGGTCCGCGCCAGGTCAGCCAGTTTCTGATTCAGTTGATTAAGCTGATATGTTCTTTCCTGAACTTCTGCTTGCAGTGTGCGTTCCCGGTGGCGGATCTGTTTCACACGTAACAGATACAGGACTAACAGAAAGAAGATGATCAAAACCACCACAATGCTCTTGAACCAGCCGGTCTGGGTAAACCGGGGCTGAAGTGTGATGCTGAGAGTTCGGCCGGTCTTGTTCCAGATGCCATCGTTGTTGGCGGCAATAACATGGAAAGTATACTGTCCAGGTGGTAAGTTGGTATAATATGCAGCTTTTCTGTGCCCGGCATCTATCCAGTCGGAGTCAAATCCTTCAAGCCGGTATTTGAATGCAACTTTATCCGGCAGGAGAAAACTGAGGCCGGCGTATTGAATTTCTATTTCTCCCCTGCCAGGGAGTGCACAAATCGACTCATAGGGGGAATAATTTTCTCCGTTTACACGAATTGATTCAATCGTTACCGGTGGAGGGGTTAAGTTCACCGGCATTTTATCCGGATGGATAACAATGGCCCCTTTGATGCTGGAAAACCAGAGAGCTCCGTCCGCTGTCCGGCAGGCTGCAAATTGAGCAGGTCCATTGCTTTCAGTTGCTTTGAAGCCTTCTGCTTTTCCAAAAGACCTGCAGGTGATGGAATCCCGCATGTTTTGTTCCATTTCTTTCAGAAGATTTTTGCTGACCGTAAAGATGCCCCGGTTGCAGTTCATCCAGAAATTTCCCCTGTCATCTTCTGTGATGGAGAAGATGGAGTCGCTGTACAGGCCTTTTCGCATCGTAAACTGATGAAAACGGCCGCTTTTGTAGTGGAACAGTCCGTCGTTCCCGGTGCCGATCCAGATCGAACCATCCGGGTCGGGATGTATCGCCCATATTCCGGTATTTGTAAATCCCGTCCTTGAATCAAATATGGTAATTTTTCCATTTTGAATTCGGTTGATACCACTGTTGTATGTCCCGGCCCAGATGGTACCTTCCCTATCCTGAGCCAGCGAGTAGATGTAATTTTCCGAAAGTCCTTCCTTCTTTGTGATGGTTCGGATACTGGTTTTTGAGATAATACTGATGCCGCCTCCGTTTGTTCCAACCCAGATTTCGCCGTTTGGCAGTACCAAGATGGCCCGAACGACATTGTTTGACAAGCCGTTTTGAGTGGAGTAGTTTGTGAAACGTCCTTTTTTCAGATGGTACAATCCATTCCCATACGTGCCGACCCAGAGAGAGTTATCACTGTCCTCGGCAAGGGACCAGATATAACGTGCTTCAAGATGCTTAAAAGTGGTAACACGATCATTTTGATACAGAGTCAGTCCACCCCCGACTGTTCCAATCCAGACCCCACCTTTTTTTGCCGGCAGGAGGCTGCGGACACTGTCGACAGGGAGGCCGTTTCTGGTATTCAGAAGGGTAAACTTATCGTCTTTCAACTGGAACAGGCCACCACGGGTACCGACCCACAAGCTGCCTTCCCGATCTTCAAGCAGTGCCCGAACCGATGTGTTTACCAGTCCTTCCTTTTCGGAAATAACTGAGAACTGTCCTGTTTGTGACAGAGTAAGCAGTCCTCCGCCGTTACTGCCGATCCACAGCGTGCCTTCCCGGTCCCGAAAAATGGCGCGGACATCTGTCAGGCCAACCTGTTTGTCGCCGATTCTTTCAAAACGGTTATCCCGGAATGTGATCAAACCGGAGCCCTGAATTCCAATCCAGAGGGTGGAGCCGGATTGTTCCAGGTAGAGGGTATGGATGTTCATTCTCGGAAAATCGGATGGTACATCAAAGTGCCTAATTTTACCTTTCTGAATACGGTCCAGCCCCAGTTGCGTTCCGACCCATATTCCCCCATCCGGCGAAGGCGCCAGAGCGGAAATGTATCCAGCCATCAATCCGTTTTCAACTGTAAAAGAGGTAAAATGGCCCATGTTGTCATACGTGCTGACGCCGCTATTGGTACCTACCCAGAGGTGATGGTCCCTGTCCTCACTTATTGCGGTGATGAAATTGCCTGCAAGGCCGTCTTTTACGGTGAAATGTCTGAAAACTCCCTGCCGATAACAGCTGAGTCCGCTGGGCGTGCCAATCCACAAACAGCCGTGGCTGTCTTTAAAAAGTGCCTTAATGGTGTTGTTTTCCAGTTCCGGAACCTTATTCTTATTGAAAACAGTAAATTGTTCGCCATCATAGCGGGCCAGTCCTTCAAAGGTTCCCATCCAGATATAGCCATCTCCGGTCTGAACAAGGTTCATAACAGAGCTTTGAGGCAGGCCATCCTCGGTTGTAAACATATTCAGAGTGTGTTGATCCAGTTTCTTTGATGGGTCCAGGGCGGATGCAGGAAAAGAAGCGATGAAAAACAGGGCTATCACGGTGAGGGATAATGTCCCCAGGCAACAACAATGGTTTTTCAAAGGATCCTCCTGTATTCATTATACCCACACATACAATGAAAAGGCAATTGAAGAATACCGCCCTGGCACAATTGAATGAAAAAAGGGGAGCCGGATGGCCCCCACATTATCAGGCCGATTCTTTGGTAGGATTACCGACAATGAAGAGGTAGATAATCACCAGAAGAAGAGTGACCTGAAATTCCATTCCCCCCATGGGGTGGGTTTTACTGGCCATGAAGCTCCATTGGCCCCAGTGCATCATGAAGATGGCTCCCAGCATGACCGGCACCAGCAGGATGGAACCGATGCGGGTCACCAGCGGTTTCAGGAAACCCCCGGTCAGTACCAGCAGTCCTCCAACTGTTTCCATGGTGGCAAGCATGGCGATCATGAGAACCGGCATCTTCATCATGGCAGCCAGTTGTCCCAGTATTGGAAATTTTGTAACACCGTGGTAGATAAACACGGATGCTATTGCAATCCTGAGAAGCCAATGGGCGTTTAGTGAAAGTTTTTTAAAGTTGTTCATATTCTCCTCCGTTGTTGTCGGTGCGGTGAACACAGGAATAATTAGCAATAACCATGCCAATTTTGAAGAAGAGGCTAATTAATGCTTGATAAAGAAAGAAATCGGAAGAACTGGAATTGGAACACTAGTCAGAATCTGATGGTCTTGATCAGATATTGGCGGATTCGCTGCGAAGGAGAAGGATTATCTGCGAAAGCCACCGGAGCTTAAAGGCGTGATTCCTGGGACTGGGATGGGCAAAACGGAGGGGGGCCCCGTGAGTCTGGACGCCGACAAGCCGATATTTGTCCATTGACTGAACGCACCGACTTGCCAGTTCGGCCAGTCGGGGGTTCTGGCCCCATCCTGCAATGACAGGACCCAGGTTCATGGAGAGTCGATTTTTCCATTCTTTTCTTCGTTCAATGGAAAATATGGAATGTATGGCTCCGCCGGAAATTTTTTCCAGACGGAAAACTTCCTTAAGAAAGCCGTTGCTGTCCGCATTGCGCAGATCGGAGAGGTTTACAATCCGTATATGATACCAGTTCTGAACTGCCATCAGCCTCATGATCTGGTATTGGGTGGTATCCGGGACGGTGGGTACCAGCGGTTGAGGTGTACCGATAGTTCCGATTGTTCCTGCTGGAACCAGCGCGTCATTGTGGGAAGAAAGGAAAGGGCGGGAAGATCCCGGATTCATCATGATGACCAGGGCGTCAGAACACAGCTTTTCAACTTCCTTTGGGGGTGTGACGGTGAACTTGTCAGTTTTCAGGATTTCCAGGACGCTGCGACAGGGAATTATTGTGCCGTCCTTTAAAAGAAGGCGGTAAAAGTGACCGAGACAATGATATTGCTGTTTCAGCTTTGCAGCAGGAATGAAGGTTTCTGCCATAATCAGCGAGAAAACGATTGCCAGAGGGAGAATGCCCAGATCACGCCGGCAATGAAAAGGGAGAACATAACGGCAGCGGAACCGCAGTCCTTGGCTTTTCCCGCCAGCTCATGGTAGTCGGGAGAAACCATGTCCACGATAGACTCAAGAGCGGAGTTAAGAAGTTCCACAAGCAATATCAGGAGCAGGCTTACAATCATGAGGATGCGGTTTGTCGTTGTGACAGGTAGGAAACAGGCGGTGGGAATCAGGATGACTGCAAAAAATAATTCTTGCCGAAAAGCGGCCTCCGTTTTTGCAGTGGCGGCAATTCCCTTGATGGAGAAAAGAGTAGCATCCACAATGTGACAAATTCCCCGGGAAGCTTTCAGCGGGTTGTTTTTCTTCTTGCTATTTTCAGCCATGTCACCTCCTTCCGGTTATTGTATCGGATATCAGTGGTCTTTCAAGTGTTCAGGATGGTGTAAGGACGGGTGGGCCCCATATATTTCGGGTTCAATGGCATAACCCGGCCGGTTTTGTAGTCAAATCCTACCATTACAGAGTATCCCCTGGCCTTTTCCTCGCCGGTTTCGGGATTCAGGATAATGCAATTGAAGCGGTAGCTTTTTTCCCGGACATGTGAAAGAAAACAGCGGATCACAATTTTTTCACCAAATGTGATAGCTTTTCGGTAAGTGAGATGATTTTCAGCCACCACAGAGAAGAAAGCGGATGTATCAGAGAGCTTCGGTACGACCTGATCACGGAAGCCGATTCGGGCCTGTTCCAGATAGGTGAAATACGTGGCGTTGTTAACATGACCCATGGCGTCCAGATCCCGGAATCGGACAGTGATGGGTACGTCAATGGTTTTCTCCGGTTTTGACATGGTAAATGCCTCCCTTACTGATGCGTCATGAAAATTTATTTTCCCTCCAGAGGACAAGTCCAGCCATTGCAATGAAGGCCATATCCCGCATAATAACCGCAAAGCCCAACGGCTCTCTGGATACGGCGAAACAACCGCAACTGGCATCAATCCCCCGAATGATTGCCTGTCCCATCGCAATCATGAACATAACATTCAAGGCGATTGTGAGCCATGCGGACATCCGGACGTAGATGCCGGTTAAAAGCAGAAAGCCAAGGACCAGTTCCAGAGAGGCCAGCAGAAGGGCAAATGACGGAATAACGGCACCGGGCAGCATGTGATAGCGGGCAACAGCTTCAGAGAACCCCTGCAAGTCCAGTAACTTTGGTACCGCAGCATACAGAAACACGGCGGCAAGGGCCAGTCGGCTTATTGTTCTAAGGATTTCTGGAATCCGGTATCGGTTGAAACCGGGTATCGGGCTTGTGTCCATGCCTCCATGCCTCCTTTGAATACAATAATTTTGTCTTTTTTGATGCCGATTTCAACTAGTTTCTTTGCCAGAATGTCGCTGAGGTCACACCCGATGCCGGTGCAGTAAGCCACCAGTTTCGGTGAGGAACGCAGCATGTCTTCCAGCCTGAAGAGAAGATCCATGCCGGTTTCTTTATGAACAGGCAGGTTGATGGCACCGGGGATGTGTCCCTCAGCGTACTGTTTAAATGGTCGGGCATCAAGAAAGAGGGCGTTTCCCTCATTAAAAATCCCATATATCTTTCCCACACTCTCTTTTTCGCCGGCTTTTTTCGCCGGTGTGGCAGCAAACACGGTCAATGCCACCATCAATGTCAAGACCAGGATGGAAAAGAGTTCACGTAACATCTTCCGGATCCTTCAATTCAATCATGCCTTCGTTTTTCATCATAGTGATAAACATTCCCACCCGCACATGGGGCGGATTTACCCGTTCCCCGAAATGCACGCCCACCTTTTCGGTGATATCCATGACAGTCCGATGGCCGTCAATCAATTGCCAGACCATGGTACCAATCTCATCCAGTTTCACTTTCATTGTCGGTTTTTTTAACCGGGGCTGAATGTGTCGGGAGGACCACCCGGAGGCAAAGCGGGGGAGAAGGATCACCGCCTTCTCCCCTTCCATTTCAAAGTCCCGGAGCCGATCTGGAACCAGGGTTAACAGATTTTTGTCTTTTTGTTCAGTCATTCTTTTTTTTCAAAACTCCCAGCGGGATATTCACCAACATGTAGCCCAGGGCAAACATCACGAGGATGCTGACAAGAAAGTTGGAATTGGGCCACAGGTTTGGAACTTTTACATCAAAGAAGAAGAGAGCGGCAAACAGTAGCCCGATCAGGGCTTCTCCTGCTATGAGACCGGATGCCACCAATACTCCTCTATTTTCCACCGAAGATTTTTCTTCGTCGGAAACGTTGCGTTTTGCAATAATGGAATCAATAACCCAGCGGATGATACCACCGACAAAAATGGCGGCAACGGTTTCAAAAGACAGGTACATTCCCACGCAAACCAGCATCGGGCTCTTTACCCTGAGCAGGACGAATCCGATTGCCATGATAATGCCGACAATGATCAGGGGCCAGACCATGTTACCGCCCACGATGCCCTTGGAAAGCTGGGCCATGAGCCCGGCCTGGGGTGCGGCCAGTACATCGCCGCCGAACCCGCCGATGTGGCCGTCGATGGCAGCCTGTTTCAAATCACCGGCATTGAGGATGAAGAGGGGAACCCACATGACGGATGCTGCGACCACTACACCGATGAGATCAGCAGCTTCCATTTTCCATGGTGTACCGCCGAGGATATATCCCACCTTCAGATCCTGAAGCATTTCCCCTGCTACGGCTGCAGATACACAGACGACGCCTGCAACTGCCAGGACAACGATAATACCCTGCGTTCCCTTGGCACCCAGTGCGACCATCAAAATAGCAGCGATAACCAGGGTAGAGATGGTCAGGCCGGAAATGGGATTATTCGAGGAGCCGATCAGTCCCACCAGGTAACCGGATACGGCAGCAAAGAAGAAACCGGCTATCAACATTACCAGTGCGGCCACGAATGCGGGCCAGAAAGACGCTGCGCCCCAGCCCATGAACCACCAGTATACGATGAAGGTGACAACAGACAGGACTGCCAGACCGCCGAACACAAACTTGATATTCAGATCCTTGTCGGTGCGGATCGTAGTTGATTCTGCGGTTGCAGCCTTCTTTACGTCATCCACAGAGCGTTTAATGCCGGCGAAGAGGGATTTGCGCATCCCGTAAAGTGTATAGGCGGCACTCATCAACATGCCGCCTATGGCAATCGGCTTCACAATGGTGGCAAAGATAACCTTTGAGACTTCCACCCAGGTCATGGACCCGCTGTGGACGAAGGGCAGATACTGGGGTGCCAGTACCAGCATAAGCAACGGCACAAACAGTCCCCATGCCAGAATACCCCCGGCAAAGTTCAATGCAGCCAGCACCGGGCCGATAATATACCCGACACCGAAAAATGCCGGACTCAGTGCCGGCGATTTCAGCAAAAATCCGCCCCCGGTGTTGACACCGGCGAATCCGGCTTTTGCCTTGGCAGTTCCCGGAACAATCTTCTGAGTGAATCCAATGAAGGCTTCCCAGCTTCCCTTGAATACATGGAGATTTTTCAGAGTCTCCACCATTCCACCGGTAAACATAGCATAAAACAGGTACTTTGCCCCGGTTACACCGGAACGCCCGGCCTTGTGGATTTCAGAAGCCGCAAGGGATTCCGGAAACGGCAGCGTGGTGTCCTCCACCATCACCCGGCGAAGCAGGGTAACGAAAAGGATACCGATAATGCCGCCCACCAGCATAATGACGGTGGATTTCCAGTACCCGGCAAAGGAACCGAAAAATTCCGGATCCCAGACGCCGGAAATCAGGAAAGCCGGCAGGGTAAAAATAGCGCCGGCAGCAATGGACTCACCGATAGATCCCACTGTCCGTATTACATTTTCTTCCAGGATATTGTTGTCCTTGAACAGGCGCAGTATTGCCATCCCCAGCACGGCGGCCGGATAGGTCGCGGCAATAGTCATCCCTGCTTTCAATCCCAGGTAAGCATTGGCTGCTCCCAGGATTACGGCAAGGATAAGACCGATAACCAGTCCGCGGACAGTGAATTCCTTCAAATTCTGATCTGCGGAAATAAAGGGTTTGAAACTCAAATTTACCTCCCCCATTCGAAATGTTCCCCGCTATCATACCAGAAACAAAGAAAGGAATGAATGGAAAACCATAGTGGTTGAAAGAGAGTGCAAGTGCGGGAGGGATGGAAGGGGATTCGCGCCAGGAGGCAGAGACCACAGAAATGGAATAAACATTGGGGACAAGGTAAGATTAAAATTAGATTCTTTCCCGGCAACTCTGAGAGTTTATCTCTCACAACATTGTTACTATCATAAGAATCATCAGATTAAGATTTGAATGGGAATTATCGCTTAAAATTCCGTTACAGAACCCGCAGCACCGCCACAGGCGGCGGGTTCTGCTGGCTAATAACAAATCAATGTCCTTCCCACTTTTTCGTTGACGCTCAAGTCTCGGGCCATCTGCGCGCGTTCGCTCCCTCCCCGTCCTGGAGAGGGAAGGAAAATGGGAGAGCAAACAGCTGTTCCCGCTTTGCATCCATAGCCAAATCCCTATTTTTTCTTTCAATCAACATTTGGCGCAGCACGCCGACAACTCTTTGATTTTCATCCACTTACACACGCACTGCTCTTGCCGACTCCCTGACTTTTCTGCCACCTAACACCAGACATCTATCACCTGACATCCGGCGCATTGCGCCGTCTGACGCCCACCTCTTCAAATTTCAAATATGTTTGGATAGATTTGAGTTGGGAAAACCCTGTTCTTTTTACGTGTTCCGGGGTAAATTCTCATTTTTTCTTTGTACTGAATTTGCCCTGTTTCAGGGAAACATGTTGCGTTATTTCTCTGAATTTGCCATATTATAAAGAAGGAAATAGAGTTATGGGAGGCGAATATGCGTCGTGAACATGGTTTTACACTGGTGGAGTTACTCATTGTTGTAGCAATTTTAGGTATCCTGGCTGCCATTGCCATTCCGGCTTATATGGGGGCCCAGACACGGGCATTCCAGAAAGCGGCAAAGGAAGAGTGCCGGACACTGGCTTCAGCCATGGAAGTTTACTACCAGGAACATGCCAGTTATGGAGCCGATGGGACGTTGAGCGACATTACATCAATCAAAGCCCGTTATCCGGCCTATCAGCCCTCTTCGCAGATTCAGTTTGACATGAGTGTCACAATCGCAAATACAGGTCAGAACTATACCATCACCTGCAAACCACTGGCAGGTGGGCGGCAGTTTGCCAATGGCAAAACGAGTTTGACATTGACAGATGACAACCAGATGGCTTGGAACTAATGGTCTGGTACAGCCCTTTTCCCATTATTGCTTTCTGTTTTGGGCTGATTTTCGGTTCTTTCTACAACGTCTGTATCTATCGCCTGCCAAGGGATGAATCCATTGTCAAACCCCGTTCTTTCTGCCCCGGTTGCGGGAAAACCATTCCATGGTATGAAAACATCCCCCTGTTCAGTTATCTTTATCTCCGGGGGAAATGCTCCACCTGCGGGACGACAATCTCCTTCCGTTACTTTTTTGTGGAATTCATCACCGGCCTGGTATTTGGGTTTGGCGTGTTTCACTATGGACTCTCAATAAAAACAGCGGAGTTCATCATACTGGCGTCCCTGATGATCATCCTCTTTTTCACTGATCTGGATGAGCGGATTCTCCCGGACAAAATCACCCTCTGGTTTATTCCTGTGGGGCTTATCTTCGCCTTCTTCTCCATGGAACGGAATCTCAAGGAGTCTATTCTGGTTGCCATCCTCGGAGCCGGTGGACTGGCATTAATTGCCTGGATTTACTTCAAGGTCAAAAAAATCGAGGGTATGGGTATGGGAGACATCAAGATGCTGGCCCTGATGGGGGCATTTCTGGGTATCAAAGCGTTTCTTGCCCTGCTGATAGCAGCGCTCCTCGGCACAATCGTGGGGCTCTTTCTCATCTACGTCCTGAAGAAAGGAAAGCGATATGAAATACCCTTCGGCTGTTTTCTTTCCATCGGGACCCTTGTCGCCTACATCTACGGGAATCAAATACTTACCTGGTACGTACAGCGCTACATTGTCCATTAGTCAGGGCCATAGGCCCTGCGTGTTCTGTTCTGACCGGAAAAGACGGGAAAAAGAAGAGAACAGACAACTTTCCAGTATCAATTTTATTTACTGGATCAAGGAGTGGCAGGTCCAGTTCCGACGGACTGAAATATAAACTGCGAAAAACTCTTAACACTACCAGTTGCTATACGAACTATAGATTGGAAAAGGCTGGCATATGCGACGGACCTGCTTAGTGCCTGCCAAAACGAAAGTTCGTTCTGCAAGGCGATCTTCGAGCGGTACAGGTGAAGCAGTTCTTATCTCAGCTTTTTGTTCCGGAGACAGAAAGCGAACGTCAGCCGCGACATTTGTCGCAAGTTGTGCTGCCACTTTCGGAGAGAGTTTTAACTCACCAGTCAGGCAAGCGGCAAAAAGTCGTATTTGTTCGTCGAGATACCGCCAATTCATTTGGCTACCAATCGTTTCGGTTAACAGATTTATTGTGTGACTGCATCATCAAGAGTAAGTTTGATCTTAAATTTGTGCAGGTGCAAGCAATTTCCCTGTTATTGGGGGAAAATGGCAGTAAAATTGACCAAAAGGCATTCCCTGTCTGATACCCACACCGTCACGTTTAACACCCATCACGCGGTGTTTACAACGCCTGGTTTATTCGTTTCTTTTTCATTCAGAACACTTCTCTCCCACATGCAGAGCGGCGATACCCATAGTCATTTTTTTGTATTGAACGGTTGAAAAACCGGCATTTTCCATACGGTTTTTCAGTGCTTCAGCAGTTGGGAACGCTTTCACTGAGCGATGGAGGTAGTGGTAGGCATCGGGGTCTTTTGAAATCATTCTTCCGACAAATGGCATGAACACACCGGAATAGAAGTTGAACAACGGATTCCAGTTGGGGGTAAATTCCAGTATCAACAGGGTTCCGCCGGGTTTCAGTACCCGGTAAAATCCGCTAAGGCCCCTGTCCAGGTTCTCAAAATTTCGAATTCCGAAGGCGATGGAGACCACGTCCACACTGTTGTCTGCAAAGGGAAGGGCCAGGCCGTCGCCGTTTACCGGGAATATCTGGTGGGTTTTAAGTTTGTGCAGGCCGCCGTTCAGCATTTTACAGGCAAAATCAAGGGCGATAACATCTGCATCGGGGAATTTCAGTGCAAAGGCGATGGAGAGGTCCATGGTACCGGCCGCCACATCCAGGATAAGCTTCGGGGCTTTGGAGGAAACGGCTTTTACTGTTTTTCGTCGCCAGAGCGCGTCAATATTGAAGCTGAAAAAATGGTTCAGAAAGTCATAACGCCGGGCGATGCTGTTAAACATGGACTGGATTTTTGCCGGTTCCTGTTCATGTCTCATACTGTAACAATCTCCGCTTCCACATCACCGGTGACAGGAATGGTGACGATTCCAACTCCACCTCTGCGGAATGGTCCGGGATTTAACAATATGGTTTTTCCGATTTTGTCCATTCCGGCAGCTTCGTGGATGTGACCGGTAAGAAAGACATCCGGTTGAATTTTTTCCACCCACTGGCGGATTTCCCTTCCTCCTACGTATCGACCCAGCATAATCCGATCCAGTTTTGTACCATAGGGCGGATTGTGGCAGATCACTGCCAATCGTCCGGAGAAATCCGCTTCATACTGGCGATTCAGCAGGTCCACAATTTCCGATTCCGGAATTTCGTAGGGGGTGCCAAAGGGAGTCGGTGTTGCACCGCCGGAACCAATAAAGCGGATATGCTTGATAGTTACGGGTTTTCCGTGAAGGTTGACATTCATCTCATTCAGTATTCGGGTACCGTCTTTACCGTCCATATTGCCGGGGATGGCCAGAAGGTTTCGTGTGGACTGTTTCAGTCCTGTTACCACATGTCGCAGCTCATTCAGGTCCCCGTGGCGGGTGAGGTCGCCGCACACAACTGTCAGGTCTGATTCGGCGAGGAGCGGGGCTGCAGCGGCAAGCTTGTTCAGTGCGCCGTGAATGTCGGAAAGTACAGTCAATTTCATGGGTTCTCCCTGCCATGATTTGATGAGACAAGCATGGCTATCTACACTATTTTGTCAAAAAATGTTTAGCCTGCAAAGGATTTTTACTTGCTATTTTCCAATCCTTATAAATACTCTTGAAACCAGTCTGTGTTTCCCCGGGAGTCTGTCGGACTTTTCATTTATGTTAGAAAGGCTTGTGGAGAAAATGGCTGAATTGATCTTATCGCTGTATCATGATGATAAATTCATCGCAGATTCTTCTCCTTGCGCATGAAGCAGGAATCTTGAACTCGGCACAGTCAGTCTGGATGGAACCAAGATTAAAGTGAATACTTCAAAACACCATACCCTGAGCTGGGTTACACCTGCTGTATCCAATCTTGTTTCGCTACCGAAAAGGCTCGGTAAGGTAAAGGAAATTCTTGCTGACACCGGTTATTTCAGTGCGGACAATGTGTCTGTCTGCACAGGCCATCATATTCAGTCCCCGGACTGGATCCCTGACCAGAGCGAGCACGTGCAGATGGCCCGAGACTTGAGCGTCACCGGGAACAGGAACTGATCCCTTGATTTATCCGTCATTAAACATTCGATACAAAGCGCCGCAGGCTGATCCTCTGATTTTGCAAGTCACGGTGCCTTGGGCACTGTGACTTGTGCTACCATCGGAGACGGACGACTGAATAGAAACGATATGGAGGCACACAATGGATTTCACAGTCAGTGAAGAAACGAGGGAGATGCTGGTTCTCATGGAACAGTTCATCCAGCGGGAGGTTATCCCGATGGAAACGGCATTTTTGACCAAGAGTTTTGCTGAAATTGAGCCTGAAATCGAGAAGCTGCGGCGGAAGGTAAAGCAAATGGGACTCTGGGCCCCGGCCCAACCAAAGGAATACGGTGGGATGGGGCTTTCATTGATGGATTTTGCCCTTGTCTCCGAGGTTCTGGGCAAGACCCCGTTGGGGCATTATGTTTTCGCCTGCCATGCCCCGGATGCCGGCAATATTGAGATTCTGTTTGAACACGGCACACCGGAACAGAAAGAAAAATGGCTGAAGCCCCTTGTTCAGGGTGAAATTCGAAGCTGTTTTTCCATGACGGAAGTGGAACTTCCCGGCTCCAACCCGGTGATGATGGATACCACAGCGGTAAAAGACGGGGATGATTATGTGATTAACGGGCAGAAGTGGTACACGACAGCTGCCGATGGGGCTGCCTTCGCCATTGTTATGGCGGTTACTAACCCTGAAGCCGATCCCCACAAACAGGCCAGTATGATAATTGTACCAACCGGCACACCGGGCTTTGATCTGGTGCGGAACATCGCGGTGATGGGCCACACGGAGGATGGGGCGTTCAGTCACGGAGAGGTTCTGTACCATTCCTGTCGGGTTCCCCGGTCAAATCTGCTGGGACCGGAGGGGGCGGGGTTCAGAATCGCCCAGGAACGGTTGGGGCCGGGCCGGATTCATCACACAATGCGGTGGCTGGGTATCTGTCGGCGGGGACTGGATCTCATGTGCAAACGTGCAGTGACACGGCCCATCGCACCGGGACAGGTTTTGGCCGACAAGGAAATTATTCAGACCTGGATTGCGGAGAGTGCGGCGGATATCGCAGCAGCCAGGGCCCTTACCATTGAAACAGCGTGGAAGATTGAAAATCTCGGGTGGAAAGAAGTGCGCCAGCAAATTTCCATGATTAAATTTGTGGTAGCCAATGTAATGCAGCGGGTGGTGGATCGGGCATTACAGGTGTATGGCGGGCTGGGGATGACAGACGATACCATTATCGCGTTTTTCTACCGTCAGGAACGGGCGGCACGGATTTACGACGGCGCTGACGAGGTGCACAAGCTGTCACTTGCCCGGCGGATTCTCAAACCGTACCGGGCACGGGCAACGGAATTAAAGGATGGGAACGGTGTCTTTAGATGATGCGACCCGGGCCCCGCGCCCCGGTGAAGAGCTGGATGTCATCCGTCTGACTGAGTTTCTGAAAAAAGAGCGCCCGGACCTCAATGGGCCAATCGAAATCGCGCAATTTCCATCCGGTCACTCAAATCTGACATATCTGGTTCGTGTGGGAGATGAAGAACTGGTGCTTCGCCGGCCTCCCTTCGGCAAAAAGCCGAAAAGCGGCCATGATATGCACCGGGAATGGGTGGTACTTTCCGCACTGAGCAATCATTTTCCGTATATTCCAGAGCCTATTGCCTACTGCGGCGATGAATCGGTTCTGGGCGCGCCCTTCTTCCTGATGCGACGGATAAAGGGATTAATTCTCCGGCGGGACCTGCCGGAAGAGCTGCATTTCACCCAGGCCGATATGCGGGAGTTATGCCGCCGTGTGGTGGATGTGCATCGCGAGCTGCACGAATTGGATTACCGGAAACTGGGGATGGAGACGTTGGGCCACCCGGAAGGCTATGTGGAAAGGCAGATTTCAGGCTGGAGCCGGCGATTTCGGAACGCCCGAACCCCCGATGTGCCGGGCTTTGAGGGTGTGATGGCATGGCTGGAAGAGAACCGGCCCCAGGAAAAGGGCGCCGCCATCATTCACAACGATTACCGTTTTGACAACGTGGTACTGGACCCGGCTGATCCACTGAAAGTTATCGGTGTTCTGGACTGGGAAATGGCCACCATCGGGGATCCGTTGATGGATCTTGGCGCTTCATTGGCTTACTGGGTGGAAGCGAATGATCCCCCGGGAATGCAGGCAATTCGCTTGATTCCCACTACCTGTCCCGGCGCGTTGACCCGCCTTGAAGTGGTGAACCAATATCTCGGAGGTGCCGGCCTTGAAGTGGAGGACTTTACTTTTTATTTTGTATACGGCCTTTTCCGTCTTGCCGGAATTGCCCAGCAAATCTATTATCGTTTTTATCACGGGCAGGTAGCAGACCCGCGGTTCGGCCATCTGGGGAAAGCGGTACAGGTTCTGGAAGCGGCGGCCCGTAAGTCCATGGCCGAACATGTTGTATGAATGCTGAAAACAGGAGGGCATGATGACAAACGAGACACCTAAGTTTGATTTTACAGGGAAAATTGCCCTTGTTACCGGTGCCAGCCGGGGAATCGGGGAATCCATTGCCCGTGCACTGTCGGCGCTGGGTGGGAAGGTAATTATTGTTGCCCGTAAAATGGAAGCGCTGAACAATGTGGCGGCGTCCATCGGCAGTGATGGGGGTAACGCTATTCCTATTGCTTGCAACACCGGACACCCGGAAGAAATTGCGGCCCTGTTTGCACGCATCAAAAACGACTATGGGTATCTTGATATTCTGGTAAACAATGCGGCAACTAACCCTTATTATGGCCCGGCTATTGATGCCCCGGAAAAGGCTTTAGATAAAACCTTCGAGGTAAATGTAAAAGGCTATTTTCTCATGTGCCAGTATGGGGCAAAACTGATGAAAGGCCGGGGAAATGGCAATATTGTCAATATTGCTTCCATCGCCGGTTTGTCCCCGGTGCCCAATCAGGTTATTTACGGGATGAGTAAAGCGGCGGTGATTGCCATGACAAAGGGCCTTGCCCGGGAACTGGGTCCGGCCGGCATTCGGCTCAACGCGGTGGCGCCCGGCGTTGTGGAAACGAAATTTGCGGCAGCGTTAAAGTCCAGTGAGCTGATCCAGCGACTGGTTCGGGACCAGACGCCACTCCATCGCTGGGGAAAGCCGGAAGAAATTGTTGGTGCCGTTCTCTATCTGGCATCGGAACTATCCTCCTATACTACAGGCACAGTCTTGGTTTGTGACGGTGGCATGACTTCGTAAAAACAAGTCACAGATGGGGGAATGGGAGTGATAGGTGACAAGAGATGTTCTGACCGGAAAAAGACAGGGATAAGGACAAGGAAACGGCTATTAACAATTCATTGCCAATTCCCTGATTTATCTTGTCTTTCATTCAACACTTAACACTCAAAATTTAACATTCGGCGCCTCGCGCCGCAGGCTGATTCCCTGATTTTACCCATCACCCATCACTTCTTTGTCTTTCTTGTTTTTAGAAAAAAAAGGCGGTATAGTTTTTTCAGGAGGCAAGCCATGACATCGGATACGTCAGAATCCTTCGTGCGTGACATGTTGGCAAGGGCTGGGGTGACGATAAACGGAAATCAGCTCTTTGACATAAAGGTTCATAATCCGCACTTCTATCGGCGGGTGTTTGCTGAGGGCGCGCTGGGGTTGGGTGAGTCCTACATGGACGGCTGGTGGGATTGTGAGGCATTGGATGAACTTATCAGCAAGGTTCTGCTCATCAATCTGGATAGGGAGATCAGGGGCAACTGGAAACTGCTTATGCATGTATTCAAGTCCCGGGTTTTCAACCTGCAGAAGATTTCCCGGGCCTATCAGGTGGGGGAACAGCATTATGACGCTGGGAATGACCTCTACCGGGCCATACTGGACAAACGGATGAACTATACCTGCGGCTACTGGAAAGAGGCGAAGACTCTGGATGAAGCACAGGAAGCCAAACTTGACATGGTCTGCCGTAAAATAGAGCTGGAACCGGGGATGAAAGTGTTGGAACTGGGATGCGGCTTCGGCTCTTTTGCCGGATATGCGGCGGAAAAATATGGGGTCCATGTGACCGGTGTGACCGTTTCAAAACGGCAGGTAGAACTGGGCCGGAAGTTGTGGAAGGGCTTGCCGGTGGAACTCCTGCTGAAGGACTACCGGAGTGTATCCGGTGAGTACGACCGTGTGGTTTCTATCGGTATCATGGAACACATCGGGTACAAGAATTACCGTACCTACATGGAAGTGGTGAACCATACATTGAAACAAGATGGCATCGCCTTTATTCACACGATTGGCGGGAAAATAAGTACGACTACTGCCAACCCATGGACCACAAAGTATATTTTCCCAAATGGCATGTTGCCTTCCATTGCCCAGTTGGCAAAGGCAATGGAAGGAATTTTTATTGTGGAAGACCTGCATAACTTCGGCCCGGATTATGACCGAACCCTGATGGCCTGGTATGAAAATTTTGAGAAGGCATGGCCAGAATTGAAAGTTCGCTACGATAGCAGGTTTTACAGAATGTGGCGGTTTTACCTGCTGAGTTGTGCCGGGGGATTCCGCTCCCGGAGCAGTCAGTTGTGGCAGATTGTCATGACCCGCCCCGGCCGGAAACAACCTGACTGCCGAATCGGGTAGGGGTGTTCAGGAATGATTTTCACAGATGTTGTTATTGTCGGCGGCGGCCCTGCCGGTTCAACTGCGGCGTGGAAACTGAAAGAAGCGGGCAGAGACGTTCTGATTCTGGACAAGGCCGATTTTCCCCGGTTGAAGCTCTGTGCCGGCTGGATTACTCTCCGAACCTTGAAAAGACTGGAAATTTCAGAAACAGCTTATCCCCATGGCATTGTAAAATTTCGAACCCTGTATTTCCATATTCATGGCCTTCCGTTCCCGGTTCCAACCCGGCAGTTTTCCATCCGAAGAACTGAATTTGACCACTGGCTGCTGAACCGTGCAGAGGTACCGGTCCAACAACATGTGGCTCAACGTATTGAGCGACAGGGCGAAGGCTTTGTCATTGACGGGAAGTTCCGGTGCAACTGGTTGGTGGGGGCAGGAGGAACAGGTTGCCCGGTGTATCGCACTTTTTTCAGAGAAATTTGTCCCCGTGAGGGAGAAAAACAGATTGTTTCCATGGAACTGGAATTTCAGGTGGCGATGTCGACAACCCATTGCCACCTCTGGTTTTTCCAGCATGGATTGCCCGGCTACGCCTGGTATGTCCCCAAAAAAGGCGGTTGGCTCAATATCGGTATCGGCGGAAAACAGACTTCTATGGTTAAAAAAGGAGCGGATATCCGGGAACACTGGCGGCGGTTTGTGGGTTTCCTGCTGAAAAAGAAACTGTTGGCATCGCCGCCTCCCACACCGGGTGCGTGCAGTTATTATCTCCGTCAAAACGGCCCGGTTCAGGATGGTTGTGCCATCATCGTTGGAGATGCCGCCGGCCTGGCGACACTGGACATGGGGGAGGGAATCGGCCCGGCAATCGAAAGCGGCCTTCTCGCTGCCGACGCAATTCTTCACAACACCACAGCATCGTTTGATTCTATTCCCCACTATTCGCTTTCGGGTATCCTCTTTCCATGGAAACACTGAGGAATTGCTTCTTCTAACACCTTTTTGTTTGACACTGGTGATCCCTGTATCTACAATCCAGTCATGGATACACGATTTTCGGAACTTCTGGAACATAATCCTGTGGCTTCCAAACGGCTGTTCAATCTGAATCAGCAGATTCTTTCGGAAGCGGTTAAACAGACTGTCTTCAGCGAATTTATGGAATGCGTTCTCTTAATTCTACAAAAAATGTTCAAGAATGATGAGGTTATTATTGTAACCGGCCCAGGAGACAAACGGACTTGTTACCGCCTTTACATGACCAATGGTCGCCCGGAATTTTCTTCGCTTTACAATGCCCCATCGGTGGAATCCATCGAAGATGCCGAGCCGCTGTTCCGAAAAGTGCGCCATGTACACCGTCCACTTTCACAGAAGCCGTTGTCTCATAAGGTAACGCATTATTCCCATTTCACCCCCCTCTGGTCAGGAATGGAAAAAATCGGCAGTCTGGTAATGGCCACCTCTTTTTCTCCGTTTTCCAACGATGACTGTACCCTGATCGACATGATTGCTGATACTCTTTCTCTTGCTATGGCCAGTTTTGAACATCAATCGGCATTAATAGAAAGGGTAAAGGAGTTAACCTGTTTGTACAGAACCGCACAACTGTCGGCCGACCCGAACCTGTCGATCTCCGAGGTTTTTCAGGAGGTGATAAAATTGCTTCCTCCTGCCTGGCAATACCCGGATGTTACGGCTGGAAAGATCGTTTTTGATTCCAATGTGTTTACGACCCCCAATTATATATCCCGTCCCCGGCCTCTGCAGGCGGAAATTGTGGTAAGCGGTCAGAATCGAGGCTGGATTGAGGTTGTTTACCTTCAAAACATGCCAATCATGAATGAAGGCCCGTTTCTGAAGGAAGAACGTAACCTGATCAATACCATTGCCCATCAGCTCGTTGTTGTTATTGAGCACCGGGAGCTGGAAAAGGAGCAGGAACAACTTTACAAACAACTACTCCACGCCGATCGGCTGGCAACTATCGGGAAACTGGCGGCAGGTGTGGCCCATGAATTAAATGAACCCTTGGGAAACGTGTTGGGGTTTGCACAGCTTTTGACAAAGGACACCACCCTGCCGGAAACTGCAATAAACGATATTACTAAGATTGAATCTGCCGCCCTTCATGGAAGAGAGATTGTGCGAAAACTGATGTTGTTTGCCAGGCAAACACAACCCCAAAAGGCTGCAACTCATATTAACAAGGTGGTACATCAAGCACTTTCTTTACTGGAATCGCGCTTGTCCAGAGATGGGATAGTATTGGATCTGCAACTGGGGGAGAATATCCCGGAAATGGTATTGGACAGTTCCCAGTTTATCCAGGTCATTATCAACCTTGCGGTCAATGCCATTCAAGCAATGCCACGGGGGGGAGAACTGCTTATCAAGACCGGGTGTGACGCAGATACTCTTGAGTTAATGGTGGTTGATACAGGGACAGGGATGACGGAAATGATCCGTCAGCAGGTTTTTTTGCCGTTTTTTACCACCAAAGATATAGACAAGGGAACCGGCCTGGGTTTGTCTGTGGTCCATGGCATCATTCTGGCCCACAACGGCACCATAGACGTAGAGAGCGAATCCGGCAAGGGTACAACCTTTACTGTCAGAGTGCCGATTATCAGAAATCCGGATTCTGAAAGGGAAAATCATGAGTGGTAGAAAATCTTCTGCAACTGTTCTGGTAGTGGACGATTCAGCTTTGACCAGGGAAGTTATCAGCAGAAACCTGATAGCCGCATCCTTTACAGCTCTGACCGCATCGAATGTAGAGGAAGCCATTTCCTTTCTGGGAGAGCAACAGGTGGATCTGATTATTACTGACCTGAAAATGCCGGGACCAAGTGGGCTTGAACTGGTTCGTTATGTTAAGGAAAACATACCTGAAACCGAAGTTATTATGATTACCGGTTATCCGACAATTGAAGGGGCGGTTACAGCGGTTAAAATTGGTGCTGAAGAGTACCTGACCAAACCATTCACTGATGAAGAGTTGCTGAATGCGGTGAGAACTGCTTTGAAAAAACAGAAAAACAGAAAAACCGCCAGTGGATACGGTGGGAAGAGCCGTCCTCACTTCAAAGGGTTAGTCGGGGAATCCGATTCCATGCGGGTATTATTCGGGAGAATTGAAAAGGCGGCCCGTGCCGATGCCACCGTTCTTATTTCCGGAGAGAGTGGCACCGGGAAGGAGCTGGTTGCCCGGGCAATTCACTATGCCAGTTGCCGTGCAACAGCGCCCTTTGTACCTGTAAATTGTTCCGGTATCCCGGAGGGATTGTTGGAAAGCTCCCTGTTTGGTTACGTAAAAGGTGCCTTCACCGGTGCGGCGGAGACGAGGGCCGGTTTTTTTCAAAGCGCTGAAGGGGGAACTATATTTCTGGATGAAATTGGGGAAACGCCCTTATCCATGCAGGTAAAACTTCTGCGTTTTTTGCAGGAAAAAGAAATCAATATGGTGGGTTCCAGCCGAATTCACAAGGTCAAACTCAGGATTGTCGCGGCCACAAACCGTAATCTGGAAATATTGGTCCAGAAGGGCTTATTCCGGGAAGACCTGTTCTTTCGGCTGAATATTGTTTCAATAATAGTGCCTCCTTTGCGGGAGCGCGGAGACGATATCATTCTGTTGGCAAGATATTTTGCGGAGAAATATGCCAATGAAAGTGGCACACAGATTCCTGAATTTACAGACGGAACAATTTCCGCGTTTCTGCGATATCACTGGCCGGGGAATGTTCGGGAACTTGAGAATATCATTCACCGTATTGTGGTAATGGAGGAGGGTGGTAAAATTGATACCCGGCATCTTCCGCCAGTTATGCGCACCGCCATTCCCCACAACAACAGTACCATGAAGACCTTACAGGAGATGGAACAAGAGCATATCCGACACACGTTAGAGATATGTGAAGGGAATAAAACCCACGCTGCAGAAATCCTGGGAATTGACCGTAAAACACTCCGTGAAAAACTGAAGAAGATGGAATTAAGTGGGTAATTTTACCCCATAGGGGTGAAATGCCCCATTTCCCCTTGGGGCCAGAGTTTTTCTATTCTACATTAGGTATATTTATTTTCTGTATATTACGATCCTTTACTCCTTTGCCTTATTCTGGCATAGACCTTGCTTTATATTAGTGGCGAGTGGAATATTGCGGCAACCATATAAGTATGCCGCCCCAGACCATAAGGAGGGTTTCATGGCCATTCCAACCATCAGTAAACAAAAGAAAGTGCGACAGACAAAGGTTGAGCATCCTTTCAATGATCTCTGCGTAACTTGTATTCATGGAGATACTTGCCAGAATGCCAGGGAAAGGAAATCACCGGTATTTTTTTGCGAAGAATTTGAAGTCCAAAACCTTCGCGGTATCCGCTTTCATACGACACCACCGCCCGCACCACTTCCCTCTGTTGAACCGGGCATTTGTGTTAATTGTGCCCGGCGTTTCGATTGCAAAGTCAAGCGACCAGAGGGTGGGATCTGGCACTGCGAAATGTACGAATAGAGAATTAACGTTTTTTCCGGAAAGGGTTGGGGCCAGCTTTCCATAAAAAGAGTAACTCAGATAGCTATTCTGGCCCCCTTTCCCCTTTATTATTCAATCCCATCAATACAATTCTTTAAGATTGATTACTCACATTGCAATAGTACTGTCACTATCACAAAAAACACAGGCCTTACGTGAATTATCACTGGCAGATTCCCGCCCGGGCTGGTATCAGCGTTTGCGGAAATTGAGAGAGATTCTACTGTCCAGGAACAATGTCCATGTAGTTTTATACCCGGCCAATCCGGTTCCGGTGGCTGTCCCTTCAATGCGATTTCCGTTCATTTTACCTGTGTAGGTCTGGATGCAGCCACCGTTCCAGCCCTGCCCGGAGCAATCCCGTTTAATGACGACAGTATTTCCGGTTACTTTCCCCTTCATCGCATCAGTACGGGGGCCGGGGCAGCATGGCCATGTGGATGTGCCTGTAATTTTTCCGTTACGAACAAGCAGGGTCCAGGCAGAGTCGTACAGGGTACCGTTTACCCGTGTTTCCACTTTGTACTTCCCGCTCTTTAAGTTGTGACGTGCGGAATGCACAATGTGGGCTGCCGGTATAGGGCTTCCTCCATTAAATCCCCGGGGGGTTCCCCCTGCAGAAACAGCCACCGCGCCGCCCGGAATGCGTTCCCAGTTCCGTATCCGGCTGCTCCACTTATAAATGCCGTGTCCGCCAGGCACGGAGTCGGTTCCAATTACCCACTCACTTCCGCCACCAACAGTAATATCCGTGCCCAGGCCCGGAAGCTTGTTCCATCCCTTGCCGTTCCATTTGAAAATACCGCCGGCGTCGTTCACGACCCAGGGATTTCCGGCAACATCCACGTCAATTCGAACCGCGGCACCTTGAACTCTGTCCCAGTTACTTCCATTCCACCGCCATATCCCATGACCGCCCGGGGTCCGGCCGATTCCAATCACCCACACGGAACCGTTTGCACCGATGCCAATGTCCACGGCCTTACCCGGCATGCGTTCCCAATGGTCGTTCACCCGGCGATAGATATCGTTCATATTGTTTACCGCCCAGGGCATACCGTTCGGGTCCACATCAATTCGGACCGCACCACCGTCCACCCGTATAAACTTGGTTTCCATCCAGCGATAGATGGCATATCCGCCATAAACCGGGCTGGTGCCGACAATCCAGACTGAGCCGTTGGCTCCTACGCCAACATCTTTTGCCTTTTTGCCGGGAATGTGTGTCCAGCCCATTTTGTTGTTTAACCGGTAAATGTTGCCGGCCTTGTTGACAGTCCACGTGTAGGAAAACTGTCCATTGGTTACGTGCTGGGTATGGTTCGGTGTTGAAGGAGAAACCGTTGTCACGATTTGAATCGGTTTATCCGGTACAAATACCAGTTTGTAGTCTAACCGGCAAGGATGATAGGTTTTGTTCGCTGTGTTTGTGTTATGAAACATGGCTTCGGTCAGGGTGAGCCGATACTGGCCTTTGCTGTACCGGGGAATTCCTTCCCAGAACTGAATCTTTCCGTCTCTGTTAATCCGGTAGCGAAGGGCGGGAGGGCCGGGCTGGTTTGCGTATGGCCCGGTGCTGACCAGTTTTTTACCCCGGAACATAGCGTATCGAAGGCCGGGCCCCAGCCACACATTCTTCCATTTCCGATTTTTTTCTTTTTTCGATATTGTGGCTCCACCGCCATTATAGGGCCAGCTTTTATCCACGTGGGTTGTAAAGATGAGGTATACAAAACCCGGCTCATTCAGTCGGAAATTCACATTCCGGTGAACCCGGGACCAGACTGTGTTCCAGTCCATCCGGTGGCGGCGGCGCTGATCCCTGCACCTGTACCACGCTTCGGCTCCGGAATTACTCGCGGTGAAACACCCTGTAAAATTTACAGTGCCGCTTGACAATATCTGTGCTCCCGGCACAATCACAGCCGTTTTCCACTCCTTTGCCTGAGTCGGAAGAGTCAATATTGATAGAAAACTGAAAGTAATAACTGCCTTGAAAAAAAATTGAATGAATGCTCCGGGCGCCTTTTTCCACATATGTATCTCCTTTCTTGCTAAAATTGTTATCCTTCTTTATCTTCTAGATCCAAATTTGCCCTATCTTCACCTGATTCAGGGCGGGAGGCTTTCCATGCGGCGCTTCCCAACATCAGCAGGCCAAAGGCGATGCTTCCCCATATCATGGCCAGCTCCATCTCCCGGTTCTGGCGCTTTTGTTCATTTTTTGCCATGATTTCTCCTGCCTGATACGGATCCACTATGCCATAAGTACGCTGTTCTTTGTAGAGCTTCGGGTCATATTGAAGGCCAAGAAGCAGCCCGAATGCCAATACCAGGATGCCGGCAATACCTGCCGGGCTTTTCAGCATTCTCTTTAACAAGATCCCCTCCTGTTTTCGCCTGTGTAAAAGTCCATTCCATTATCTAACAATTACTTTACCACGGCAGTGGGGAAGGAGGCAACGATGAATCTTGCTTTTTGAGTGATGATGGGACGGGAAAAAATGTGGAATGATGGGGTGTCAGGCCGCCAGCGGGTGGAAAAAAAGCAGGCATTTCTGCCTGCTCAAGTAGTTATGATGAAATGGAAAAGGGTTCTTACTTATTATTTGATCACGAAGACGATGACGAGTACATAGAGCACCAGCGACTCGATAAAAGCCAGACCAATCAGTAATGTGGTCCGGATACTACCGGTTGCGCCGGGGTTCCGCGCCGTGCCTTCGCATGCTGCCATAACAGCCTTGCCCTGTCCGATTGCACCGAACGCAGCCGCAAAGCCCATGGCCAACGCACCGGCAATTGCCCCGTAGGGGATGGCGGCGGGTGCAGCCTCGGCAGCGTGTGTTGCCGCTTCCTGAGCTAGCGCCGGTTGAACGGCGAACAGCACTGCGGCAACGGTGACGGAGAACAACAAGAATCTCTTCATAGAACCTCCAGAAAATGATCTATGCTCAACAGCTTCTGAAGCTGTTAAGAACCTTATACATCAGTGCGATTCAGCAACCGCACCTGACAGATAAATAGTCGCCAGCAACACGAAAACCAGGGTCTGAATAAAACAGACGAACAGGCCCAGCCCCAGGAGCGGAATCGGAATCACAATCACAAACGGAACCAGGGCGAGAAAAACGCCCAACACAAGGTGGTCTCCAACCATGTTGGCAAAGAGACGAATTGCCAGCGAAAACGGCCGAGCCAGATGGGAAATAATTTCAATGGGGATAAAGAGGATTGACATGGGAATTCGGAGCGCCAATGGCCCTCTGGGTGCAATAAACTGTTCCAGGTAGCCCAAGCCATGTGCCTTGATCCCATGAAAATTGTAATATAGAAACACCGCCACTGCGCAGGCCGCAGTGGTGTTCAGGTTGCCGGTTGCAGGCGTGAATCCAGGGACTAACCCGATGACGTTGGAAATGAAGATAAAAATTCCCAGTGCGGTTACAAATGGCAGAAACTGGTGTCCCCGCTTGCCGATGTTGTCCACCAGCATGTTGTCTATGGCCTTCAGTATCCCTTCGTAAAGTTGTTGCGCCGGAGTCGGCACCAGTTCCGGAGACTTTCTGAGTAGAACAAAAATCACTACTGAAATGACAAAAACAAGTGATGTCATTACAACCTGATCCGGGACCTGGACGTGAAAGACTGAATTAATCAACAGTGTGAGAATCGAGGCTTCCTGATGCATCCTTCTGGTTTCCTCCGTCTAAAAAAGGATAGGCAATGAGGGCGAAAACAACCGCCGTCAAGCCGACAAATGCCGGAATTTTTAAAAAATACCGCCAGGAAACTATAGCATAGAGCAAAAGTCCGATCAAGGGGTAGCGCAACATTCCAAGAATGATTATCATTGCACCCTTTCCCGGGTTTTTCTGCACAACTTTCTGAGTCAGTGCTTCCAGGTAAATGAAATTCATTGCAACGATAAGGAAAGTGGCAGCAAAGTTCAGCACTGCGTATATGCCGCCCCATATGGCAAAGCCCACACATCCGGCAATACCGTACCCGGCGATGCCCAGTTTAATTTTCCCTTCCGTTGTTGCCGGAAACCTCATTCCTTTTCCTCCCGCTCTTCCTTTTCAATACGGTTCAGCTCGGCATTGAGGCGAAATACATTTATAAATGCCGCCACAACGCCCAATATGCTGAAAATAATGGTTAAAATTGGATAAAGGCCGAGCCATTTATCCAGATAATGCCCCATCAGATAACCAATCCCGATACTTACCGGGAACTGGATGCCTACCGATGCCAGCTCCGCCAGAATTCTTGTACGTCGATTGTCTTTCCTGTCTGTCATACCCTGAGCATACCCCAACATGGCACCGGAGTAAAGAATGTGCCAGTGTGCATGAAGGTGTGAGTCCGGAAAGATAAAAAAAGCAGGTGATATTCCCCTTCCCTCATGTGCCTGTATTTTTCCTTTTAATGGTGAGAGTCATGGTAAACCGGGCCACCGGTTCATCTTTGGAAACAGCAGGAACTGTTGCGGTTATCCGGATTGGCATTTCCTGCCGTTCACCGGTTTCAGCCGCTTTCAGAACCACTGCATCAATCTCTTTGCCTTGATTGGTGGTGAAAAAGACGTCCCCGTCCGGGCGCCGGAGAAATTCTCCGTGAATATCTTTGAACAGCAGATTTACGGGGGTTCCGGATTCTTCAATCCGGCGCCAGGCCATCAACCCGGCGGAAATTTCCGCCCCAACCACCAGAGCACCTATGTACATGGAGCCGAGATGATTTCGGGTTCTTCTTCGAAGGGGAATTTTTGCAACAATTTTTTTATCTGTCAATTCGACAATGGAAGGCCGGGCAAAAAGCAGCATGGGTATCCTGGTAAACCCCAGCCAGCGCGTAGAAATCGTAGCCCTTGTGCTTAGCGAAAAAAACCGTTCCCAAATCTTCATATTCCCCCCGAAAACCTGTTATTCAGTTGAGAAGCTTATCGGTTTACACCCCCAAAGTAAAGTCCCAACTTTCAGACGCCGGAACTCGCAGCGGAAAATACACGGAAGCAGAGGAAAAGCTGTCCCCGATTCAAGTATGGTAGCGGATTGTGACGCCGGGAACGACCCAGTCAATGTGCACCGGAACGTCATTCGTTCCGCCGAATCCGGCGTTGTTTCCGTTGGCGAAGTGGGCGGAACCGGAGATTTTTTCTGCCGTTAAAATGCCCCAGCCGTGCTTTGATATGTACGCCTCATTGAGGTTGGGGTTGGTTCCGATCCCAAGTTCTGCAAGGACGTCAAAGTTATTCTGGCCCATTATAAACGGCTTGATGTGCTGATCAATCCATGTTTGTTGTTCGCTGTCCAGCCCTTCAATTTTGACAAAACGGTTATTTTTTACGGTAAATTTTACCGGGAAGGGCAAGGGTATCTGACCGCCCCATCCCGCAGGTACGGTAAAGTATCCCCCGGAAGTTCCCTCTTCCAGCGGCAATGCATATGCTTCCGCACCGGGGAGATTCCCGAATGCGCCGGGCTTATCCAGCATACCGGTGGACGCATGGGCGCTTTCCGGTACAATTTCAATTCGCATGTCGGTGCCTGGAGCCGTAACCCGGACAAATCGGCCAGCTGCCAGTTTTTCACGAATTTTATGGGTGTCTTTCGCCAGCTTTTCATAATCCGTATCCATGGGGCCGCCCTGCTCAAACATCTCCAGCGTAAATCCCGGCATGCTGGCAATCCGGGTACCATGAGCAGTCATGGCTTTGCGAAACGGGGTGTGGGTCAGGGAAAAGGCCGTGGGCATAAACAATACATCCAGTCTTTTTGCGGAATCGTACAGTTCAGGAATCGCATCCACCCCGTTTCTCGCTTCCGTGGGCACGTAGGGAAACAGAACGTCTTTTACTCCGTTTCCGTGAAACACAGAAATCATTCGTTGGCAGAGTTCCGCTGATGCCAGAAACTTTTTCTTAGAATCCTC
>JAADJC010000017.1 GCA_013151025.1 Acidobacteriota bacterium | reverse complement strand
TGGACGTAATGGAGTGACCAAGGAAACGAAAGATTTCCTGTGCCACATCCCGAATGATTTCCTCATCGTCCATGAGCAGAATATTCAAGGGCTGAACCGGGTTGCTTCTAACAGTTGCCACAGGTTTAATTTCCTGCTTTTCTGCTGCAGGCAGCAACAGAGTAAAGGTTGTGCCCTTTCCCTCTGTGGATGTCAGGCTCAATTGCCCTCCGTGGCGTTTTACAATGGAATGGACGGTGGAGAGGCCCAGGCCGCTTCCTTCTTCTTTTGTAGTGAAAAAAGGATCAAATATTTTTGACTGTATTTCCGGATCAATGCCGGGGCCTGTGTCTGAAATGGAAACGTGAATAAATTTCCCCTCGGTATGGTCTTTTATTTCGGAAGGGGTGCTATTCTGCGCATTTTTCGCATAGACTTGCACTGTTCCGCCATCCGGCATTGCCTGGACGGCATTGATCAAAAGATTACTCATAACCTGACGGAACTGGCCGGGATCAACGTTCGCATTCCAGAGAGCTTTGGCGATTTTAACCTTTGCATTCACGGGTTTCCCCCGAAGATTAAAAGACACACTGTCTCGTATCAGCTCTTCCAGGTTTACGGTTTCGGTAAGCGGGGCGCCTCCGGAAGCAAAAGTGAGGAGTTGCCGGGCCAGGGCTTTGCAGGTGTTAGACGCCTTTTCTGCTTCATTCAGCAGAGTGGTCATTTGGGGGGAGTCTTTAAGCATTGCTTTCACCAGCGAAATATTCCCTGTAATGCCGGTCATCTGGTTGTTGAAATCATGAGCGATACCCCCTGCCAGTACGCCGAGGGACTCCAATCGCTGTGTTTTCTGCAGTTCCTGCTCCATTTTCAATCGCTCCGTAATGTCCCGGAAAACCAGCACCAGTCCGAGAAATCCACTGTCTTTCCACTGAATCGCAGAATTGCTGCATAGTACAACGTGTTCTTCGCCGTCCTTTCCAAGGAGAATAGAGGTGGAATTCGATTGTGTGGCCTGGGTTCTATCCGGTCGGGTTGGGTCGGGCAATGAGATGGGCTTCCTTGTTTCCGGGTCAATACTTTGATAGATCTGGTCAAGTGCCTGTCCCACTGCTTCACTTTGCTTCCACCCGGTAAGTTTTTCCGCCACAGGGTTCATCAATTCGACCTTCAATTCATTATCAGTGGCAATAACCGCGCTTGTCATACTGGCCAGAGTAATTTTCATCTTTTCATGTTCTGTGCGAGCTTCATGTTCTTTTTCTATTAATTCTGTAATGTCCTGAATAACACCCAATACATGAATGGCCCGGCCTTCGCCGTCAGTGACCCGTTCGGCTATGGATCGGAGAAAACGGATTTCCCCGTCGTTAATGCGCCTGATCCGAAAAGTAGTGTCATAAGGGGTCCCGTGGATGATGAAATCGCGAAACTCCACTTCCACTCGTTCCCGGTCTTCCGGATGAATCGCTCTTGAAACTTCTTTAAAGGACGTTATGGCACCGACAGTGTTATATCCGTAAATCCGATACGCTTCATCCGACGCGATGTAATGGCCATTTATGAGATCCACTTCCCAGTTCCCGGCTCTGGATAGCTCCTGGGATTTGCGCAGCCGGATTTCGCTGTGTTGCAATTGGTCCAGGGCGATTTTACTTTTTGAAATGTCCCGCCATACCACAAAAATACAGTCTTCCTGATCCCATGGGATTCGCGTCAGGGTAAGTTCGCACCAGAAGTCCTCGCCACTGAGTTTGCGGTGCATCCACTCAAATTGAGTGCTGCCGGTTTCGTAGGTACTGCGGATAAGTTTCTTTGCTTTTTCTTCTGAGGAGCGTCCGTCAGGTTGAAATTTCGGGGACAATTTCCATGGAGGCACAAGCATTTCAGATTTGTTCGATGCGTGAAAGAGAGTGAGCAGTGCCTGATTACAGTCAATGAGTCCATCTCTGCTCAAAATGCTCATGGCATCCCGTGACTTTTCAAAGAGTTTGCGGAACTTTTCTTCACTTTTCTTGAGAGCCGTTTCAACCCGTTTTCTGGAAACAACCATGGTGTTTGCCTGTTTTGCCAATATTTTGAATTCAGAAAGCTTTAATAAATCTGTATCAATGGGCCGGTGGGCAGTTGTGCAGTCCTGAAAGAAATCGGAAAAAACGTCAAATTCTGAACTGAGTTTTTGGCCCATCCGTTTTGTTAACAGAAAAATGACGGCCAGAATAAGCAGGAATCCCAATAGAGCCAAGCTTGCCTGCAAACGAATATGGCGCATGAATTCTGCTTTTTTCTGATTGATAGCGGCTTCCATTTCATCCATATACATTCCGGTTCCCACCATCCATTTCCAGTCATTCAGTCCGCGGATATAGGACATTTTTGCCATGACTCTGTCATTGCTGAGTTTTCGCCAACTGTAGAAAATAAAATCTCCGCCATTCTTTGTAGCGGCCTCATATTCTTCCTGAATTACCTTGACACCATCGGGATCGGTGAGTTCCCACATTGTTTTTCCATTCTTTACCTGTTTCCCATCCCGGAGGAGGGGGATGCCGTCAAAAGTATTGATAAAGACATATCCTTCCTTCCCGAAACGGAGGGCCCCGGTGTATTTCAGAACCTGATTTTGTAACCATTTTTCCTGTTGTGCCCGTGGCTCCAGGACTGCAATACAGAGGCGAATAGAAGGGAATGTCAGTGCCTGACCGATGAGTCCGTCTGTTTCAAATGGAGAATCATTTGCATGATCCAGAATGCTGCGACGTTGTTCCCGGGTAAGAGGGGTGGACAGAGAAGAGGAAAGGATTTCTTCAGTTGCCGTATCAATTGCCGTGATACCGAACCTGGATGGCGAGTTGAGTTTTTTCAGGAAGTTAATGGCTGTTTTCTGTTGGTGTTTCAATGATTTTCCGGAAGGTATAACCTGCATGGCAAAGGGAACCAGAGTCCTGGTTTTCCGTATCCAGTCTTTTCTCAGCTCACAGATTTTCTTTTCCGTATAATTTCGTTGATAGTCAATAAATCGAAAAATAGTATTCACCCGCTCTTTCAGGAGCATTTTCTCGTTGCTGATATAGGATTCCCGGATGTGGCCGAATTCTTCATGGGATCGCTGCCATTCCATGCCGACCTTCAAGATGCCGGAGAGGATGGTGGAAACCACAATGAGCCACAAAACGTAACGGAAGAACACGGAACGAATGCTCTGAACTTTTTCCATTCTTTAACTCCAGTAAAATACGATTCAAGTGTAACGAAATGCGGGAGGAACTGCAAGAAAAAGTTGAGTGAAGGGTGATGAGTGATGGGTAATGGGTGATGGGTGAAAAAAAATAAGAGTGGCAACTCCCTGTCTTGTTCCTTCTGAACCACCTACTATCCACTATTCACGCGGCCCAGCGGGTCGTTTCCCACCCTGTCTGGTTGGTGCTTACCGGGAAAAGATGGCGGCGTCAGCGGCATTCCCTGAAGCCTGATTCCACAGTAAAGATGTGACTATAACCATTTCAGTGCAGGAATCTGAAAAGAGAAGGGATCCGGACCCGAATGCGGCTGACAGGTCATCGAAATTCCTGGAATTGTGGTATGTCTTGTAGTCCTGCTCAATGGCTTTCAAGTGTGATTTCCCAAGGTCTGGAACATGAAACAATCGGACGCAGACATTTCGGGTGGCAATATCATGGAAATTCAATGGTATCCCGGCGAAAAAGAAGCAATCCAGCTTCTTTTCAACGTAAATACTGTAATCTGCTCCGTGGGGGGATGTGGAGTTCAGATAAGGATCACTCAACTCTGAGGTAATTGTCATTAGATGTCCCAACTTTCTGGCCACCACTCCAAAATCCGGTCGGGAACGCAGCATTTCCGTAAGATCTTCGGCGATTTTGCACCCATCGTTGATCAGGTCATTCCTGGATTTACCGGAAAGGGGAATAGAGGCGCCCTCTAAGAAAGATTTTCGATGATGATTGAGTGCCAGTTGCATGTCAGATGGAAAGGCGCGGAAAGCTGTGACCGCCATATATTCACGGGTCGTGGGCGTCCAGGCCAGAAGGGATGAAGTGAACAGGAGCAGAAAGAGACATCTCATCGAATCCTCCTTTAATCTCTGGATGTTACACTAAAAAGCCCTTCTTTCCAAGTGGAAATCTATGCAGAAAAAGCACGGTGCCTGCTCTGCAGGCACTTAGTTTTTCCCTCGCGCATCTACATGTTTACCCTCACTACAGCCCGGAGAGCAGCAATTACGGTTGCGGTTCGTTGTCTTGGGTCGTACAATGGAAGGGAGCACGAATAATCTGTTTCAGGAGGATGATATGGCAATTCAGAAAGTCGGTGTTTGCGGTTCGGGGACGATGGGAAATGGGATTGCCCATGTTTTTGCGTCAAAAGGTTTTCAGGTTGTGATGCGCGATGTAAAGACTGAGTTTGTGGAACGGGGTTTGAATACGATTTCGAAAAACCTTCAACGGGGGGTGGACAAGGGACGGATGACTGCAGAGGAGAAGAAGCAGATTCTGGACCGGATTCAACCGACAATTGAACTGGATGACCTGAAAGACTGTGATTTTGTTGTGGAGGCGATTACAGAGAATTTTGACATTAAGAAGGCTTTAATTCAGGATCTCGACAATCTGCTGGCTGAAGGGGTGATTATCGGCTCCAATACATCCTCGATTTCCATTACGAAGTTGGCGGCCCTGACCGGGAGATCCCAGCGGGTGATTGGCATGCATTTCATGAATCCGGTACCGGTTATGAAACTGGTGGAGATTATCCGGGGTGCCCAGACCAGTGACGAAACGATGAAAACGGTATTGGAGTTGACGGAAAAACTGGGGAAAGTGGGCGTTGAGGTTAATGATTTCCCTGGTTTTGTGGCCAACAGGGTTCTGATGCCCATGATAAATGAAGCGATTTTTGCATTGATGGAAGGTGTGGCGACTGCGGAGGCGATTGACACCGTAATGAAGCTGGGAATGAACCATCCCATGGGCCCCCTGACTCTGGCGGATTTCATCGGATTGGATGTCTGTCTGTTCATTATGGAGGTGCTGTTTGATGGGTTCAAAGATCCCAAATACCGGCCGTGTCCGCTTCTTGTCAAGATGGTGGATGCCGGGTATCTGGGACGTAAATCCGGGAAGGGGTTTTACGACTACAACCGGTAAAAAAGGCAGAGTGGTATTGTGTCGGGCCACAGGGGTGATTTGAATGTACTGTTATGTTTGCGGATTCTATAATCTGGAAGATGCTCCGATATGCTCCAATTGCGGAACCCGCTTGATTACCAATGCCAGTCCCCGTTTCGGTACGTTGGAAGAATTTGACAAAGACAATATTATTGCCCAGGTATTTTCAAAATTTGAGAGCAATTTTTCCGATTTATTCGAAGAAATGGGAGAAATGAAGCGAAAGATAGGGACACTGGATCAGGATGTCGTAGTTTTACGGAACGGGTTGCTGTCTCTGGTGGAAATTCTGTCAGAGAAGGATTTGATTCAACGGGACAAGTTTTCCCATATCTGGGAAAATCGGATTCTGTCTGATATTCAGAATAAGGAAGAACGGGAACGCTTTCAGGCATATAAAGAAAACATTCTCATGATGTTTCACGGGCGCAATCGCGATGCTTTTGAGCAACTTGTGCTGGAAGCAGAATCCCTTATTGAGGATGGGGAGCTGGATGAGGGATTGGAGCTATTGGAGAAGGCGCTGAAAAAGGACCCCGAGAACTATCGGCTCTCGTTCTACCTGGGCCAGACATTTTATATGCGCTCAGACCTTAAACGCGCCCGTAAGTTTTTTCAGAAGACTCTGATCAGCCATCCCAACGATTATGATGCCAATCTTTTTCTGGGACTGGTACACAATGACACCGGAGAAATTGAGGAGGCTGTGGAGCATCTGAATAAGGCAGTGGAAATTTCATCCGAGTTCTACCTTCCATTTTTCACCCTTGGGACGATTTTTTACTTTGATGGAAATCTGAAACTGGCAGATGTTTTCCTGGGCATGGCACTGGAACGTGAGAAGTTGCCGGAAATCCTGTTTTTCATGGCGCTGGTGAAGAAGGACATGAATCAGCCGAAAAAAGCCGAAAAACTTCTATTGAAGACGATTGAGACAGACCCGGCTTTTGAGGATGCCTACTATTATCTCGGGATGGTATATCTGGAGCTGGGCTGGTCACGGAAGGCTCAGGAGATGTTCGAAGAAGTACTGCAACTGAATCCTTCCCGGCTGGAACTGGTCCGCCCGTTCGAACTGGATGACGAAAGCCTTGCTTATGTGCAACACAATGAAGAAATCATGAAACTTCTGGACAAATGTGACAAGTTTGCGGAAAGGCGGGAGCACTATCGGGCCATTGCTTATTGCCGGGGCCTTCTCGCTGTGGAGACGGGTAACCCACTGGTAATGGTGCATCTGGCCATGTATCTGGTGGACAGTGAGCAACTGGAAGAAGCGGCTTTACTTGCAGAACGGATACTGAGCCAGGATGTCCCGGAAGGGATGGGACTTGCAGCGTACAGCATTCGCCACAGTGCATTGAAGGCCGCAGGTCAGATGGAAGAAGCTGTGGGGCTGGCACACGAGATGATGGAACGCTATCCCTCGGATTATGCAAAAACACTGGGGTATGTTCATCTCGCGATGGATCTGTGTGAACTGAAGAATTTGTCTGACGCGGAGGAATGCGCAAAGACAGGGTTGAAAATTTCTGATCGTGACCTTCGTCATCACGCTCTGGATGCGCTGGCATGGGTAAATTACCGAAAGGGAAAAATGGAAAAGGCCTACGAACTTCTCGAAGAAAGTCTTTCCCTGTCGCCTGGAAATCCGCTGGCCTTGTACCACCTCGGGATTGTGTTACTTTCCATGAAGAGAAGGAAAGAAGCTGAGCAAATCCTCAAAAAGCTCCTGGAACTCAGGGAGGAAGGATCGCCTTTTCCAAAGCACCTGATCATGTCCATCCGGGAGCACTTGTCCGCTTTGAAAAAACATGGAAGCTCTGACAAAAAAGATCCGGAACCTGCCGAGTAAAATCGGCGTCTACGTTTTCCTGGGGTCTGGCGGAAAAATTCTCTACGTGGGGAAAGCTGTGGATCTGAAACGACGTGTCGCTTCCTATCTCAAGGATGACAGCCACAAGTCTATTATGCTTCGGAAAGAGGCTCTGGATCTTGAATTTTACGTGACCAATACCGAAGTGGAAGCGCTGATTCTGGAACACAATCTCATTAAGAAGCATCAACCCCGGTACAATGTTCTCCTGAAAGACGATAAAACATACCCGTACATTGAAATTCGAATGGAAGATGAGTTCCCGGGCATTTATTTTTCCAGAAAGTGCGACCGCAAAGGAAGCCGGTATTTCGGCCCTTTTCCTTCGGCTGGTGCGGTACGGCGCATCATTGGAATTACAGAGAAATTCTTTCAGCTTCGAACCTGTGGAAAAGACTTTTTCAACAGGAAACGCCCTTGCCTCAAATACCAGGTGAAGCGCTGCTCAGCACCGTGCGTTGGATACCAGGCGGTGGGACCTTACCGGTTTTCGGTGGAGAAAGCGGCATTGTTTCTGGGCGGTCATTACGAAATGTTGGAGAAAACCCTGATTGAGGAGATGAAAGATTTCTCATCAAAACTTGCCTATGAGAAAGCCGGTCGGATTCGGGATCTGCTGGCGGAAATTCGCCGATTCAAGGCCCGGCAATCGGTATTTCTGGAAGGGGAACCCTCATTGGACGCAGTAGCCGCAGTGGAGGAAGGTGGAAGAACCGGAATTGTTATTTTGCATTTTCGGGCTGGACGCCTGCTGGATAAAAGCGAATATTTGTTTGAAAGCCATGAGGGCTTAATTCGCCACGTTCTGGAACAACACCTGTACCGCTTGCGCCAGCCATTGCCCATGCTTCTCACCAATCGATCTGTGCCTGGTGTTGAGATTCTGGAAAGCTACCATCGACAGCGCTTTGGAAGGGCCATCGAAATTCGGTTCCCAAAGCGGGGGAGATTTCTTTCGGTGATTCGGATGGTAGAAGAAAATGCCCGGGAACTGATTCTGAGAGCGGAATCCCGACGAAACGAATTGAAAACCCTTCAGATTATGCTTGGACTGAAAACACTGCCGGAGAGAATGGAATGTATTGATATTTCTCATCTTGGTGGGGAATTTATGGTGGGTTCTCTGGTGTCATTCAAAAATGGAGAGCCGGACAAGGGTAGTTACCGCCGTTTTCGAATTCGTCATGGTGGCGGAAACGATGATTTTCGGTCTGTTGCGGAGGTGGTTAAGCGGCGCTATGTACGTGTCTTGAAGGAAAAAGGGCAGTTGCCGGATCTTGTCCTCATCGACGGCGGCAAGGGCCAATTAAGTGCGGCACGGGAAGAAATGGAAGCACTGGGGATACTTGGCCGGGTGGAATTGGCCGCATTGGCCAAGAAAGAAGAAACCGTGTTTTCAATGCGCTATCCGGAAGGCATTATCCTGGATCTTCGACAGCCCTCTGCCCGGATCCTGATTCGACTCCGGGATGAGGCCCATCGTTTTGCGATTACGTTCAATCGGGAACTCCACGGCAGGCAGGTACTTTCTCCCGGCTTGACGGAGGTGCCCGGAATCGGAGAGAAAAAGGCAAGAAAACTCATGGCTTTCTTCGGTTCTCTTCAGGCCGTCCTTGGCGCCGAAGATGCGAAATTGGCAAAGGTTATCGGGCTTTCAGATATCCGAAGTATTCGCGAGTACTTTGGTAAGCCAGAATGGCGTGGTTGAGAAAAAGAATCAATATGATCAACAAGCCGGGGGTGAAAGCGGCGAGAAAATGGTGGACTAACACATTGATTCAAAGGAAGTGGGATCTGATACTGTGAATTTGTAGAAAATTGGCATTATTCTCGCATTGTAAACCTGCAGAAATGAATAGCCTCCATTTCTACCTCTAAAAGCCGGTAACCCCCCGGCTTTTTCCTTATTAAAGCCGAAATATTTAACCCGGAAGAAGATTCACCGCAGAGTACGCAGAGGCCACTGAGGAAGATGGGAGGGGGGATTTAATACTAAGTCACCAGGGTACAAATGCTAGAAAGGAAAAAGAAGTGAAGGCGACGGTATTTGACAGGGAAGGGCCAACTCCCTGATGTTTCTTGTCTTTCCCCCAATCCCTACCCTCATGCATAACAGTTATTTCTTCAAAATTTCGAATATCTTTGAACATGAAATTGGATATAATCAATGTGGAATGAAAAATCTGGAGGTTCAAGTGAAAACAAAAATAACTGAGATGCTTGGTATCGACTATCCTGTGATTGCGGCTCCGATGTTTCTGGTATCCAACCCTGAACTTGTGGCAGCGGTTTCTGAGGCGGGGGGGCTGGGAACCTTTCCTGCGCTGAATTACCGTACTCCGGAACAGTTCGAAGAAGGGCTGAAGCTCGTTAAGTCGCTGACAAATAAGCCATACGGGGTCAATATTATAACGAATAAGTCCAACATTTACCAGCTAAAGCACCTGGAAATCTGCATTCGCCATAAAGTGCCTGTAATCATCACCTCCCTTGGGTCGCCGAAGCAGGTAATTGGACAAGCGCACAAAATCGGATCAAAAGTATTTTGCGATGTCACCAACTTGGACTATGCAAAAAAAGTGGAAGGCCTTGGCGCCGATGCAGTTGTTGCTGTGGGCTATGGGGCGGGGGGGCACGCCGGGAAAATTGTTGGAAGCATACTGGTGCCATGGCTGGTTGAGAACCTGAATATTCCTGTGATTGCGGCCGGGGGCATTGCGGATGGCAAAACGCTGCTTTCCGCTCTGGCACTGGGTGCGGAGGCGGGTTACATGGGCACCCGTTTTATCGCCTGTACGGAAACGGCGGTAAATGAGGCGTACAAAGAGAGCATTCTCGCATCCACTCCGGAAGATATTGTTTTCACGGCTCGGGTAACCGGCACCCATGCCAACTTCATCAATACACCTTACCTGGAAGGCATGGGAACGGAGCTGGGCTTTCTTGAGCGCTTCTGGAACCGATTTTCCTTTACCCGAAAGTGGTTTAAGATGTATAAGGGATATCGTGCGATGAAGGGAATGGGCAAATCAGCTTCCACCGGGAAAAAGAAAGCTTGGAAAGACGTCTGGTCGGCCGGCCAGACAGTAGGGCTGATTCAGGATACAAAGCCAGCCGCCGAGATACTGAGGGAAGTGGTTCGGGAGTATTCGGAGACAAAGAAAAAGTTGCCTTGACTGGCAACAGGACAAAGGGTGCACGATCATGAAAGAAAGAAAGGAATTGCTGAAGAGCATTGTTTTATTTGAGAAATTGAACGATGAAGAGCTGGAAAAAATTGCCGGTTGTTTCACTTCAAAAAACTTTTCTCCCAAAGAAGTGCTCTTCCGGGAACATTCTCCGAGGAACCGGTTTATGGTGGTCATGGAAGGGGAAGTGGAAATCAGCAAACAAGTTCATGCGGGGAAAGAAGTTCTTGCAGTCCTGTCCAAGGGTGATTTTCTCGGAGAATCAATCTTTCTTGATGATACGGTCCATTCCGCCACTGCCACCGCAAAGAACAGGGTCCGGGTCATAAAGTTGACCCGTGAACGGCTCCAGGTGATTCGAAGAGAAAATCCGAAAGTCTATTTCCTGATGGTTGAAGGTATTTCAAAATTGCTGAGCCGCAGGCTGGAAACTTCAAGTAAAAAACTGGTTCATCAGGGTGCAGACTATCACGCAGACGGGTTTAGAATGGAACATGACCTGCTGGGTGATCGGGGAGTTCCGGCCCACGTGTACTATGGGGTACAGACACTGCGCGCCATCGAGAATTTTCCTATTACCGGTGTCCCCATCAGTCATTACCCGAACCTGATAAAAGGCTTAGCTATGGTAAAAAAAGCGGCGGCACTGGCCAATTTGAAGCTGGGACTCTTGACGGAGGAAGTGGCTGGAGCCATTGTGGCTGACTGTGATGACATCATTGGTGGTGCACTGCACCGGCACTTTGCGGTGGATGTTATCCAGGGTGGGGCGGGTACCTCCACAAACATGAATGCGAATGAAGTAATTGCTAATCGGGCATTGCAAAAGATGGGTAAGAAGCCCGGAGAATATGACATTATTCATCCAAACAATCACGTGAACCTGTCCCAGTCTACAAACGATGCATATCCCACAGCACTGAAAATTGGTCTGTTTCTTTCAATTACAAGCCTCCTTGAGGCAATGCGCCATCTGAAAAGTGCTTTCAGGAAGAAGGAAAAGGAATTTCGAAATGTCATGAAGATGGGCCGTACCCAACTTCAGGACGCCGTTCCGATGACTCTGGGCCAGGAATTCGGCGCCTACGCGACTATGCTGGGTGAAGATATTCGCATGTTGAAAAAAGCGGCAAAACTGCTCAATGAAACCAACATGGGCGGTACGGCGATTGGCACAGGGATCAACGCCGATCCGGCCTACGCAAAGCTTTGCACCGAAGAATTGTGCAAAGTAACAGGAATGGATCTGGTACTGTCCGGAAACCTGGTGGAAGCGACCCAGGACACCGGCGTATTTGTCCAGCTTTCAGGTGTATTTAAACGCGTTTCCGTGAAACTTTCGAAAATATGCAACGATTTGCGGCTCCTCTCTTCCGGGCCCCGTGCAGGACTGAACGAGATTAACCTCCCTCCGATGCAGCCTGGTTCCAGTATCATGCCGGGGAAAGTGAATCCGGTGATTCCGGAAGTGGTGAACCAGATTGCTTTTCAGGTGATTGGAAACGATCTGACCATTACCATGGCGGCGGAAGCGGGACAGTTGGAACTGAACGTCATGGAGCCCATCATTTCATTCAATCTTTTCCAGTCCATTGACATCATGCGCAACGGAATGATGACACTGGCAGACCGCTGTGTGCTGGGCATCACAGCCAACCGGGAGGTTTGCAGAGGGTACGTGGAAAAAAGCATTGGAATCGTGACCGCGCTGAACCCGTACATCGGCTATGAAAACTCATCCTCCATTGCCAAAGAAGCGTTGAAAACCGGGCGGTCGGTTTATGAACTGGTACTGGAACGGAATCTTCTAACAAAAGAAGAAATTGATCGTATCCTGTCCCCGGAGGCCATGCTTCATCCCCGCCGATGGACGGGAAGCCTGGAGAGTGATGAGTGAAGGGTGTGGCGGCTGTGCCGCCGTGGATAGTGAAAAGTGGACGGTGGATGTTTGGGAAAAGACAGGGATGATCAACTCCCTGAGTTTTCTCCACTGGCATTTGCACTTTCACTCGCACTACTCTGTCGCCCACACCCACTCACAACGTCCTGCTCTCAGGCAAAAAACGATTGACAAGGTTGGTTGACTCGGACATAATACCCGTTGAGGAGGGAAAAAATGGACAAAGAAAAAACACGTGAACTGATGGACAAATCCCTTGAATTTATCAAGGAAACCTCAGTCAAAATTCGCAAACAGGCCAGAAAGAAATGGCGGATTTCCAACCTCAAACTCGAGGTCTCCAGTCTGAAACACCAGATGACCTTGATTTACAAAGATCTGGGACGTTACATTTATGAATCCACAAAAGAGGATAACCTGGACAAAAAACAATACGAAGGTTTTTTTATCAAACTGGGTGTGCTGGAAGAGAAAATCTCGGAAAAGCGTGACTTGATTCAGAAGATTGAAGAGGAAGCGCTCCAGGAAGAAAATGAAGTGTTGGTTACAACCGGAGAAGACGAGGAAGAGCTGAAACAGTATCAGGAAAAGGAAACTTCGGCAAAAGAAGAAAAGAAAAAGAAAAAAGAGAAGGAAAAAATCGATAAAGAAAGCGAGATTGCCGATTCATAAATTTTGAAAAGTGGGGCTATGGTGCAGCTGGGAGCACGCTACACTGGCAGTGTAGAGGTCACGGGTTCGAACCCCGTTAGCTCCACCATTTTTTGAAAGAACTGCGGGCCGAATGGCCCGCTTTTTTTGTATGTTGAAAGCTGCTGAGAGGGTTGTTTTATTTTTTAGGGCCGCCACGCGTAGGCTATTTTGAAGAAAAGTGTGCGCTGAAAGGATTCCATGGGGTTCAGTTCGGTGGCGGTACGGCTGCCGGAGTAGCCGAGATAGAGTAGTGTCCGGGGATTTATTTTGTAACTCAGCAGGAGTTGAGGAAACAGGGAACGGGATATCCGTGTGTTCAGGTCTCCGTATCGTTGGGGATTTTTCTCCAGGGTGGTGTATTGCAGGATACTGCGAATGAAGAGCCGGGTGGTGAAGTTGTAAACGAAGCGTCCCTGAAGTACGTTTGCGGTGTATAGATTCTGTCCCCATTCCCGCATTTTTTCCTGTTCCGCGCTGGCTTCCAGCCGGATATGGGTGTTGGCAAACCAGGTTATTTCGGTGCTGAGCTGTTTCCAGTTTCCCAGGCGGTTGTTGGCGTAGTCTACATTTTCACCGAAGGCGCCGTTGATATGCCATGCCAGTTTCTTCAGGCGGCCACCGGAATATAAGCCGTAGTTATTGAAATAGTGGTTGATTCCTTCGTAAAACCGCATTTCCATGTCATAAAAAAAGCCGAGATACGATTGTCCCGCCATGCTGAGGTTGGTTTCAAGATGGATGGTTCTATGCAGCACATTTCCGGAGGTGTCTTTTTGGATTTCCGATACGATTCCCGGACGGATGCGGGAGATAAAGGCGCCGTTTTTGCCGTATGTCGTGTGGTTGAGCGCGAATCCCGATTCCACATAGTCCACCTGGGGGATAAACCCGACGTCTGCCCGAAAACCTTTGTCTTTCCGGTCGTGCCACAGGTTAAAACTCCAGTTTCGTTCTTCATGGTCATAGCTGAGCATGTAGGCGTTGCCGGAGAGGTTTTCTCCGTTCAGCATATTGGAATCGGTATCATTGGGGTTTTTTGTGTCTGTTGTGGTGAGTTGAAATGCAATTGTGTCACTGTCTGTGAAATTGATTCGTCCGTCAGCGGAAATAACGGTGTTGTGATAACCGCCGCCGGCGCGGTTGGTTACCAGAATGCCGATGGTGGAGTTTTTCAGAATGTCTTTTCGGATTCGCCCCACGGTAACGGTGGAAGTGTGGTTCCATGACGTATAGCCGGAGCCGGTGCTGCCGGGGAGCAGGATGTTGGTGATTGTGTCCCGGGCATTGAAGAACCCCCATGCGAAAGAGCCTGATTTTCCCGATGCTTTAATGCCGTAAGAGGGGTCCGCGATGGTTCGGGTGTGGACCAGATGTT
>JAADJC010000117.1 GCA_013151025.1 Acidobacteriota bacterium | reverse complement strand
TGAAGGAGGCGAATTCATGTCGGAGCTGATGCACGGAAACGGAGACAAAGTTGAAAGCCTGTTGAAATTTTCATTGGGAATCATCAACGGTGAAAACGGCAGAGAACTGATGGACAAATACCGTTATGCCATTGAGAATGTCACCCCGAGGGACATTGTGGAAATGGAAACCCGCCAGCTTGCCCTGGGTGTTCCCATTGACGCGATTAAAGAAACCATCGGGAAAGTTATCAATGTTTTTTTCAAATACCTGAAAGCATATCCGTGGAAACGGCCGGAGCCGGAAACCTTCCTCTTTGAACTGATGGCGGAAAACCGGGCGCTGGAAGCCCATCTGGCCGAAACCAAAGAACTGGTAAAACGCTTGAACAAAGAAACCGACGGGTTGACAATTCAGCCATCCGAAACCCTGGAAAAACTCCGGGGCGCCATCGCGAAGCTCTTTGAATTTGAAGTCCACTACGACAAGAAAGAAAATATCCTATTTCCCACTCTGGAAAAACGCTGGGACTTCCCCCGCCCCCTTCAGGTTATGTGGTCCATTGACTCCGATATCCGAAAATCCGTCCGGGAACTCCGAAACATTCTCGCGGAAACAAACCCGGATCTGGCAGCGTTGAACCGGGAACTGGGGAAATACTACTTCCTTGCCCACGGCATGGTGTTCAAGGAAGAACTGGTGGTTTTTCCCCTGGCAACCGAAACTGTCGGCAAAAAAGATTTTGACGATATGCGGCAGGCTTCATTCGAATTGGGATTTGCCTTCATTGAAACGCCTCCACGCCCTGCCGGGGAAAAAGCGGCTGCTGTTTCTGAAAACCCGGACATGCTGAATCTGGAAACCGGAGCCCTGACAAGGGAACAGTTGATTCGAATGCTCAATACCCTGCCGGTGGATATGACCCTCATAGACGAAACCGATACTGTGGTTTATTTTTCCAATCCCAAAGACCGGCTTTTTTCCCGGTCCAGAGCTGTCATCGGCCGGACGGTTCAAAACTGCCATCCACCGGAAAGTGTTCATATGGTCAATGAACTGCTGGAAGCGTTCCGGAGGAAGCGTTCCGGAAAGGTGAAAAAGACAGCGAATCATTCTGGATTACCGTCGGCAGCCGGTTTGTCCTGATTCAATATTTCGCCATGCGTGGCCCGGACGGCAGCTACAAAGGCTGTCTCGAAGTTTCGCAGGACGTCACCGGCATCCGTGCCCTCACCGGCGAAAAACGCCTGATTGAAAAAGAATCGGATAGTTAGCCGCAAAACATTAAATTTTGAATACTGAATTTGAAGCGGGAGCATCTTTTTTGTTGTTTTCTTTTCTTTTGTGCGCGTTGCAGGGCTGATTTTTCAATAGTTCCACTTTTTCCAGCTTCAGTGTGTTTGTGTTTTCCCCATGTTCAGCTATAATATATTTGATGTTTCGTTCCAGTGTCTTCGGGCCGCTCCGGATGTTTTCAGCCGGTATCAACACGGGGAAAGGCAAAGCTGCGGATGCTGAATATGCAGTATGCCGCGAGATCGTTAGTTTTTTGGCCCCGGTGATAAGACAATGTTACAAAAAAACAGTAGAGAAATTTAAGGTGGGAAATTTATGAACAGAAAGATTCGACTGTTAATAATTATTGCTGTTTGCGAGTTGCTTGTAACAACAGTACTTTTCGTTTTTCCAAAATCACATATTAAAGTGGGTGATGATGATATCCTTTTTGACAGAGGCGTAACGGTAACTGTACACAAGTTACTTGGCTGCGAGTTCTGTAACGATAAAAAGTGGTTGCAGGCATCAGGTGACAAAAACTGCTGGTTTGGGTTGAGAAAAACAAAGTGGTCACCTGATTTTCCCGGTATTTATGTTTTTCTGGATGACAACAATCCCCACCGGGATTTCAAGGACATTTTGAATTACTACCGAAAGAGTTCGGACTGGACAATTGTGGACGATCAGGAAAGTGATTTATTCATGAAATCCTGGGAAAAAGCATTGGATACGGGCAAACGGGAAAAAAACAAAGGTACGGATTTCAACAAAGGAGACCAGAAGTCTTCTGTTTCGAAAAAGCAGGAAGAATCCGGAACGGTGGATTCCAAAATGGCCAAAACAAACCGGAACAATGTTTCCATAGAGAAATACAAAAAAGATATTCTGGGGTTTCTGGATATGTACAAATATATGAAATATGGAGATAAATCCATGCGGTTCACCGCGAGGCGGAATGGGGGAGAGCCCAATCGCTATTGTCGTTTCTGTTTCAAGCTGGCCGGCAGTCATCTGCTGCGGATGGAGGCGGAATGGACAGGAAGGCCCAAAGTGCCTCCGCTTGTGGAAAAGGCGTTCGGTTCAGTGACGGTGAAAGTACGATGATGGAATTATTCAAACTTCATGCGCGCCTGATTAAGCTTCCGATAGTTGCTTTGGGAGAAATCAGGGAGGAAATGACGCCATTTAGTTCATTTCTGGTTTATACATTTTTCCTTATATTTAATCTTATGTTCTGGCTCACGCCGCTGGATTTGTTTGCATCAATTATCCAGACTCGCGGCCAGGCTGTTTTTGCTTCGCTTCTGATTGTTCTTTTTCTTTTACTTGCCATGTTTATTCCATGGCTGGTCCACTGGCTGATTATTCCATATCTGTTGCCTGCTTCCGGCAACATCACGGATCCTCATGAGCGACGTGTCTTTTACAGAACCATGGTCAGTGCATCAACTCTGCCTCATGTAATTTATGCTTTTCTGATATTGATGCCGGTTAAGCTTGTGGTATTGGCATCTCTTGTTGTGCCGGGTCTTGGGTTTGTTTATCCCTACCTTTTCTGGATTAACCGAATTCTGACAGTCTGGACAATTATTACGATTGCCGGTGTTTATATCATTCGGTGGAATGGACTGTATCGGAGTCTCGGTTATTCCAAATGGCAAACTGCACTTTTTGTTCTGATTTGCCCGCTGGGCCTGGCACTTTGTTTCAGAGTGGCGGGTATACCGTTTGGCTTTGTGTACTGAACAGAAGAAGGGATGGTTTCGGTAACACATTACGGGCTCTTGTTTTTTCCTTTCTTTCCGTCATTTACATAATCCCTTGTTTGCATTTTGGGGATCGGGGTTTCCATATTCTTTTTTCATTTTCTCATATTTAATTTTGTTGTCGGATATTGAAGAGTTCAAATAGACAGAGACAGGAATCTGCAGGGGCGTTTTATAAATATTTTTCTTCGGATAATTAATAATATCGTATAATTAATTGGAGGAAAGCGGAATTTTATCCCAGGAGGCAGTTTGAAAAAGCAGGTCGAAGTGGACGGAGTCTCTTATACCTGGAACGGAAGGTTCTGGGTGAACAGCCGAACGTTTATTGCGCCGCCGAGGGCGGTTGAAGCGATTCTGAATCGAAAATTAAGCCGGCAGCTTTCCATTGAGGATGCAAAGGAAACAGATCCGGAAATACTGCTGAAAAATGCCAGAATCGCCAGGGATAATTGTCAGTATCAGCGGGC
>JAADJC010000129.1:2463-4765 GCA_013151025.1 Acidobacteriota bacterium | reverse complement strand
ATTGAAGCGGTGAGTATCCTGAAAAAAGAAGGGGTAAAGAACATCAAATTCATGTGCCTCATTGCAGCGCCGGAGGGGGTAAAGGCATTCTGCGAAGCCCATCCTGAAATCGACGTGTATGCGGCGGCATTGGATGACAAACTCAACGACAAAGCATATATTCTGCCTGGCCTTGGCGATGCCGGCGATCGGCTTTTTGGAACTGTTTGAGGAAGTGATGGGTGATGGGTGATGAGTGATGGGTGGACAAGACAGGGAATAGCCAACTCTCTGAATTTTCCGTCATCTAACATCTACAATCTATCATCCAACCATCCGGCCGCAGGCCGTAAGCGCCAACGCGGAACGGAAGATTGAGTTTGAGTTTGAGTAAAGACAGGGATAGGAGGCGAGTTTGAGGTTGAGCGGAGAAAAGACAGGGAATGGCTACCTCTCTGATTTTTCTTCCCCCTACTCCAACCCCTACTCCTACTTTTTTGAGTTTGAGTTTAGTTTAAGAAGGAGAGAAAGATGAATTCAGAACATGGGATTTTCCACCCGAGCACACGGCTCTACCGGTTCACCATCCTGCTGTTTGTCAGTCTGCTGACCTACGGAAGTTACTTTGCCTATGATTCCATTGGTGCCATCGCGCCGACACTGATGAAGGCGCTGGATGTGCCAAGAAGCGCCATTGGCACAATGTACACAGTGTACAGCATTGCGGCGATTCTTTCGGTATTTCTCGGCGGCGTTCTGATTGATAAAATCGGCACCCGTGCCGCGAGTTTTATATTTGCTTCCCTTGTTGCCATCGGGGCCGCCATTGTTGCGTTTGCACCGAATATTTATATGATGTACGTCGGGCGGTTTGTCTTCGGCGCCGGTTCCGAATCCCTCGTTGTGGCGCAGAGTGCGATTTTGGCCCGCTGGTTCAAGGGAAAAGAGCTGGCACTCTCCTTTGGGATTGCATTGACCATCAGCCGTCTGGGGACTCTTTTTACCTTCAATACAGAAGAGCTGATTTCCAAGTACTTTAATAACTACAAGGCGGCTCTCTGGGCAGCCGTGATTTTTACCCTGATATCTCTCGGCGCGGCAGCCATTTACTGGGCTATGGACAAACACGGAGAAAAGGTAATGGCATTGGAAGACGAGGGTACTGAGGACAAAATTGTTCTTTCCGACATCAAAAAATTTCCGAAATCTTTCTGGTATGTTGCGATTTTGTGTGTAACTTTTTATTCCGCGATTTTTCCTTTCACGGCACTGTCGAATGACTTTTTCCACGACAAGTGGGGCATTCCGTTGACAGCGGGAGGTGGCGGCAGCTTCATGGGGCAGGTGTTCAACAACATTATCCATATGTTCTCCACCGCCGGCGGCACCACAACAATTATCATCTTTGCCTCCATGGTACTGGCACCATTTGCCGGCCAGCTTGTGGATAAAATCGGAAAACGCGCATCCCTGATGACAGTCGGCTCCCTTCTGATGATTCCCAGCTTTCTCTTGATGGCGTTTACCATGATTCAGCCCCGTTATCCGATGATGCTTCTCGGCGCCGCTTTCGTACTGGTTCCGGCAGCCATGTGGCCGGCCGTACCGCTGATTGTGCGAAAGGAAATGGTGGGTTCCGCTTTCGGGCTCATTACCATGATTCAGAACATCGGTCTGGCACTTTTCCCCTATCTCAACGGGAAACTGCGGGATGTCACCCACACCTACACGGCGAGCATGCTCATGTTTGCCTGCCTGGGTTTTGTCGGACTCATTTTTGCATGGTTATTAAAGCGGGCAGATGCCAATGACAGCGGAGTGTTGGAAAAACCGTAATTTGAAAAATCAATCGAATGTGATAATCCGGATTCAGGGGGGCAATCGCCCCCTTTCCGCCTTTCTGGTGGACGTAGACAATACCCTTGTGGATGTGAAACGGCGGGACTATCAGTCATTTCTCGATACCGCGCTGGAAATGGGAATTGTACCTATGGAATTCCACGAATTTACCGCCATGCGCCTTCGGGGCGGCTCCTCCCGTGAAATTGGCACAGAACTGCTGGCCCGGTCCGGGAGGCTTCAGGCCCTGGAAACCTTTCTGTCTACCCGTCATTCGAGACTGGACCGCCCTGAACTCTTTGAACTGGACACCCTGTTTCCAGGTGTTCAGGAGACACTGGGCCGGATCACGGGGGCCGGCCTGCCCGTGGTGGCGGCAACACTTCGTCATGACGGGGACTTGTTGGAAAAGGAACTGGAACGGCTGGGCATCCGGCACTTTTTCAGTGGAATTTTTACGGCGGGGGATATCCGCGGACAGGCG
>JAADJC010000129.1:0-2441 GCA_013151025.1 Acidobacteriota bacterium | reverse complement strand
GAAATTGAAACCCTCTGTTACTACAAAGGCCTTGTGCTGAAAGAAGCCCTGAAACTCTTTTCCCTCACGGCTGAAAAAACCGCCTTTGTCAGCGACACAGAATTTGACATTGAGGCGGGGAACAGGTTGGGGATCATCACCATTGCGGTGGAAACCGGTTATGGGGATAACAGCCGGTTGCGGGAGTTGGCGCACACCTGTCTGCCTTCCATTGCGGCAGTCCCGGAAATTTTAGACCCTTTTAATGAAGAGTGAAGAGTGAAGGGTGATGAGTGATGGGTGACAAAGCCAGGGAATAGCCAACTCACTGATTTTGCAATTCACAATTCACAAGTCACAAATCACTGCCGAGTGGGACGAGGCAAAGACTGGACATTACTGAAAATGCTGTAATGTTTTCCGGTCCAGATGCGGGTCAGTTTCCCCGGTAACGGACGCTTGTCCTTATTTTGCCGGATCAGCAGCAGCGGCACATGATCTCTCAGCATCAGCCAGAGGGCTTTAGGGGGAAGCACGGTGGGGGAGTTCTTCACTTCTTCCGGCAGTGTTTCATTGTCCACCTTTGTTTCCAGTGGGTTGATACCGGTGTAAAGAGTCAGGCTCCGGGCAATAAACCCATCGCAGACCACTGGAATCGCGCCGGGAGTTGGAGATGTCAGTGTGTTTACGGCTTCAGCCAGAGCCTTCGTCGTTTTTATGTATTTCATTGGCTGGATGCCTACCAGATGCAGAATCAGTGTCATCACTGCAAGAACCTTCACTGCGGTTGCCAACACAGTCGCAACGTGGTATTTCCGGACGATGATCAGAACCAGATTGCCGGCCAGTATCGCAACAGAAATCATCAGGGCCGTTTTCTTTTCCATGGCATCCAGTCCGTCTATCCAGAAAAGTAACGCGGCCCCGATCAAAAGCGATTCCGCCCCGACATAGGTCAGCAGGGTGCCCCGATAGGCGCGATGGTACACGAAACGGGCCGCGAGGATGGCAAGGGGGGGAACCGACAAGAGAACATAGAGAATCAGCTTGCTGGAGGGAATGGTGAAGAATGCAATGGGGAAAACAAGCCAGCTGAGGAGCAGGACTGTTTCCCGGCTTTGTTTTGTGCGGACAGACTGGAAAACCCCCTCCAGTGCGGGGATAATCCAGGGGAACGTCGTGGCGGGAAACAGGTAGATGTAAAAAGCGACAGGTTGTGGATGGCCGAAGCCGTGGCTTGAAAAGCGGCTCAGCATCTGTTCCACCACCATATAATGAAATGCCCCCGGTACCCGTGCCATGATAAACACCGGCCACCAGAATGCGAGGATAAAAAACATCAGAATTGGCAGGGGCTTAAGCAGGGTTTTCAGTGTTTCCCCGTCATGTTCAATCCAGAGAAAAATTCCCACAATTCCACCCACGAGAACAAGGCCGATGGGGCCCTTCATCATCCCTGAAAATCCCAGCGCCAGCCAGAAAACCCAGACTCCAGCACGCTTTTGCTGAGAATAGAGCATTAAAAAGCCATACATCGCAAGGAGCATGAAAAAGAGAAGAAAAATATCCGTGGTGACAATCCTCCCCGCGCCGATAATCAGCGGGGAAGTTTCAAACATAATGGCGGCGAGAAACGCCTCAACATCCCTGTCCACAAAAAAACGTGCGAGAAAAAATACCAGTAAAGCGCACAAAAGAGCGAAAAGACCGGAGAAAAAACGTCCACCGACCTCATTTACACCGAAAACGGCATACCCGGCCGCTACCAGCCAATACACAAGGGGCGGTTTTGTGATGTGTGCCATCCGGTTCTGATGTGGTACCAGCCAGTCCCCGAAATGCAAAGTTTCATACGCAATCTCACTGTACCTTGCGTCAGACGTTTCCGCGAACGGGATATGGGATTCCTGGAAAAAAAACGAAAAGAACCCGAAAAGTACAATGACAGCGAGTAGCAGAGCGCGTTTATTCTGATTCATTGCGTAAAGTCTCCAGATATTCCTGCCATTCGATTGGAAGCAGGTACTTCTTTCTTGAATTGCATTCCTTACAGCAGGGAACCACATTCCCCTTCGTGGTACGACCGCCCCTTGTCAGCGGGACCAGGTGGTCCATCGTCAACTCTTCCGGCGGAAACTTCCGCCCGCAGTAATAACAGATACCGGTACTCCGTTTCCGTTTCCACCACTGGCTTTTTCTCATCTCTCTTGCTTTATGCTTTTCCCGCCGGACGTGGGCCTCATCCGCCGCACTAAAAAAAACATCCTTCATGACTGTAGAATAGCATATTCGGCCTGCAGCCGAATGTTGAGTTTTAAGTTTTGAATGTTAAGTTAAAGACATCAGGGAGTGGGCGTTGGGCGTGGGCCTTCGGGTGAGTTGGGTAAGATAGGGAAAAATCAGGGAATGGGCCGTTCCCTGCCTTTACTCAAACTTAGACTCAAACTCAAACTTGTCTTTCA
>JAADJC010000007.1 GCA_013151025.1 Acidobacteriota bacterium | reverse complement strand
TCGTCGTGTCACCGGGAATGCTATGAAATTGCTTGGTGTCTTCCATGGTAATTTCAACCGGCGTCAGAGTGGGGATGAGCCGGCCTTCTTTAAATGTGGCATCTTCTCTGAAGATACTATGAATGTTCTTTGTACCGAAGGCTGGGCAATCAGGATGGTTAATTGTAAAGGCCTCCGCCGGGGCGAAAACAGAAAAGATACATAGGAAGAGAAGAAAGGCGGTGAGGATGCGGGGAGATTTGGGGTTGATCATTTTTGTTTTCCGGACGGTGAATTCCGACGGCTGCGGATTTCCTCAATGTGTTTTTCGTGCTCCCGCTTGCGTTTCCGCTCCTGCCAGTTTGCTTTCCGAAGACGGTAGATGTTTCGGAAAAATCCCCACATGCCCAACAAGGCAACACTACCAAGTCGCGGCACACCGCCTTTCATTCTCAAGAAGGAAAAATCCACAACTCCAAAGAAAACGATCATGCAGATGACCCAAAGAAATAAATATATAAGACATTCTTTTTCCCTGGCAAACAAATTCTGATGCTGCTTTAATTTACGGTAAGCAGATTTCCACTGTGATAACATTTCAGGAAAGTAGCCAATTACATATAAAATCGGAGCCAACATCATTACGGCAATCATCCCGTTCGTCTCAAAATAAGCAGATGTTCCTTTTTGCACTATATAAAACAACCTATACAAAAACACCAGAAGGGACGCTATGCATACAACAAGCGCAGCAATACTTACATAAAAATCCTCTTTAGGGTCGTTCTTATAGTACACGCCATCAATTTTCCGCATTTCTCTCTCATCTTTTTGCAAATCTGCCTTCACCTGTCTTCGAATTTCTGCCTTTCGTTTTTTGCTGATGCTCACTGTATCCTTCCTGTTATTCTGCCCGGACCGCTTGTGCTTTCGGTCGAATGTACAGATCAAGTAATTTTTTATATGTTTTAAGTTCAAGGATATCCGGCAATTGATTGCCATAGGTTTTCCACGCTTTTTCAGCCTGTTGCATGTTCAGGGTTCGCACTACAGACCGGAGATGTGACAAACTTCTCTTTCTCATGTTGTTAAACGTATGCTTCAGGCTCTTTGCAACCATACTGGTCTGGGCTTTCTCAATTCGACTTAATTGGACTAATTTCCAAAACAAACCTGTTTCAAAATCAAATACACCTTGCCCCCCCGTATACCGGTAAGTTTCACTTCCAACCTTGGATTTAACATATTTGTCAATCACGTTCAGTACCCCAAAGCTAAAGATATCATACACCTTCTTTTCCGTCGCAAGCGGAGCAGTTAAATATCCTGTACAAAAGGATACCAGTAAATCACCGGGGTCAATTTCACTCATTGATTTATCAATGTTTCCATGATTTGCAAGCATGTTGAGGCCGAGAGATGCACTGAAATCAAACCCGACAGATATGCTGCCCGCCCTGGCTCCCTTGACCAAGGTCTGACGATTGAACATACGACGGACAAGCCGTTTGCTTCCGTTCGCCATGGGTTCTGCAAGCCCATATTCTCCAAGACCCCATGCCAGAGCACCCCCTGCAGTGATCGCTGCTGACGCATTTGCCAGACCTTGGGTTATCTGCACGTAATCCAGCCCTCGTTTTTCACCATAAAGACTCAGGAATCTGCTTTCAAAGAGAACGATAGCACCCTGCTGCTTCTGGAGTTCCTGTTTCGTGAATCTTATTTCGTGTTCTTTGCCGTTATTATCAAGTATGGTGATGCTGCCGCCATTCGTGCCGATCAGGTTCTTCAATATATCATAGTATCCCTGGTGAATCGGGAAGAGCTCATCTGTTCCCGACACAGGTACCAATTGATATTCCTGCCCATTAATTTTCCTACTTTTCAGTCCCTCCGGATCAACATTCACCAGCGGGTTGGCATAGCCGTATTGGTAGAGGTTCCAGGTGAAGGGTATGGCATTGTTGACGTACTGATAGCGGTCAGGAGAGAGGAAGCTGCCTCTGTCTGCGTTGTAGTAGCGGTTAATCAGGTAGTTATTGTCCGTTTCTTTGTCGTATTGACGGCCAAGCCAGCCGAGAGTTTGGGGAGTGTCGCTGTTGTTAGTGTAACGGAGCTTGCCGAACGGATCATAGGCGAAGGCGGTGGACAGTGGATCGTGAATGGTGGATGGGTTCAGAAGGGCAATTACAGAATTCTGATAATCCGTGATTGTTGATTCGGTATTGCCAGTAGCATCGGTCTGTGAGATCAATGCGTTTCCGTAGCTGTATCTGGCGATGCGGCCTGCGGTGTCGGTATAGGTTTCCAGGAGGTTGCTTCCGGTGTAGGTCTGGCCCTGCGGGCAGTGATGGGTGATGCCGTGCCTCCGGCACTGTGATGGTGATGAGTGGGGACCCGGATAACGGTTAGTTGCCAGTGAAAGCCAATGTAAATCTGCTGAGGTCTTTTTGGTATTGAAGCTGTTTGAGATATGGCGGTCATGCTCCTTGAGCCGAAAGCGGGTGTGGTCGGTCGGTTGAACGCAGAAAGATTGGCAACCGTCAGAAAGAAAAGAAAGGCTTTGAGGATGAAGCGCTTCGGTTTGATTTTATTGCTTTCCTTCATTGGCACTTCCTCTTCATTGGCACTTCCTATTGATGAAATTCCATTTATTTTTGTTGGGATTATTATATCTTTTGGTGCGGGGGATTACCAGCGGGAAATGGTTCCATTTCATTATTTTCCCGTCCCCGGATTTTGCCCCGGGTTTCCAGTGGATGGGTGTTTGGGAAACCGTTCCCTATCGCCAATTTGACATGGCCATTTCATACACTCGCTTTCTTTTTTCTGGATCAGCTTGAATTCGAAGATGGACTTTCAAGAGATCTACATTTTCATGGGCCATAGACCTGACACAAACAGTGTCATCCTGCTCTTCAATTTCATAGGAATACCAATCTCGCAACAATGTACTCATTAATCGTCTTGTATCTTTCCCGGCCAATAACTGTTGAAAATCGGCAAATGTCATCTCAAATCCCGTTTCTGGATAGAGAGTTCCCACTAAGATATCACAAACGACCTTTTCACCACATGAGCAGCAACATTGTTGAGCCCCGATCAAAATATATGGAATCTCAAATATCTCCCCACATTTAGGACATTTCACTGGCACCAATTTATTCATTAACTTTCTCCAAATAACCTAAC
>JAADJC010000030.1 GCA_013151025.1 Acidobacteriota bacterium | reverse complement strand
GTTTACCCCAACGGGCGTGAACTGACATTGCCCTGTCTCGGGGGTCCCGCACAATGTGAATAAAGCGTGCATCTGGCAAAATCTCTTTAATTTCCGGAACATATAGAAGATAGCATGGCGTCTTGTCTCCCCAGATCATTCCCGGCTGAAATGGTTTTGCCGCAAAAGTCTTAAAAATATATTGAATAATCTCATTCCAGCTATTTGTCCTTATCCGCTCCGTCAACTGTCCCCAATCCATGCGACGGGCTTTTAACTCCATCCTACGGAAAAAAATAGATTTTTCCAAATCTCGCAACAGACGTGCTTTTTGTTTTTCAGATGAAAAATCAGAGACCTTACCATACTTTCTCATCACAAAGGGGATAAAATGACTCTCCTCGAAGGTCATGGAAATCCGAGGGTTCCGGTTTAAAAGATTTCGAAGCAGAGTAGTGCCGCTACGGGACAAGCCAACAATAAAAAGCGGGCCTTCAAAACCCATAACAACCCCCGTCAATACCAAATACAGTTCAAAACACGTGTCAACATTGACTTCATATCCCAATTAAAAATCTGCTCATCCGATCGCAATAGAATCTCATTTTCCAACCGTATTCGGTTCCCGTCCACAAGATGCCCAACTTGAAAGGGTTTTCCCGCCGCCGCAATGGACACAGATGTTTCCAGATTCATTCCGAATTTCTTCCCGATGGCTGAAAGTGTCTGCTCCGGCTTATGAATCAAATTCTCATACCGCATTTTCAATCTGCGGTCAGGAGAAACCCGGTGATACGCAATCCGGCATAACAAACCGTTAACGCCATAATAATAATTCACCGCCCAAAACCCCTTCCCCGGTTGTTCCACGTCATTACGGCCGAAAGATTGAACAACTCCAACCGGATGTCTCGTCAGATAGACAACGGATACGGGATATTTTGAGACCTTCAATAAAGCCAGCAAACGCCCGGGATACTTGGAAGAATCCACAATCCAGTTCGCTCCACTCTCCTCAAAAATCAGGTCCATCAAGGCATTGACATACCTTCCATAATTCTCTATTTTGTCTTGTGTCAATTGCCACGGAGTAACAAAGCGGGAGTGATACTCTATCTCATGGCACAGTTTTTTAAGATTTGTACGATCCAGTTCCGGTAGTATTTTATCAAGCCCATTTGATACCTTTTTCCAAAATTGGATGGATTCCACTCTCTGCTCATTCGGTCTTGAAAGCCCACCGTGGAGGGAAAAACGGCGCAATTCGCCGCAGCTGAAAACACCTTCAGCATTTCCGAGCATGATGTCCAGAAGCGTAGATCCACTCCTGCCGCTTCCCAAAATGTACACTATCTGTTTCATCCGCCTCTCAGTAAACAGTAATTTCTACCCGCCAATTTTACCCGATTGGAACTGCTGAGACCAGCAGTTTTTCACATCTGCCCGTCTTCAAAGAGAAGAAGTTTTCGCCTGGACTTGTGCGCCATTCTATTTGCCGCCGCAAAGGCCAACTGACCCTGTCTGATTCTCAATTCCGGATCCCGCAGTAGCATAAGAACTTTCTTTGCAAATTCATCCGGTTCGTCCGCTACAAAAACGCCATCACCGTCTTTCAATGCCAGCCCCTCGTTCGCGATGGAGGTCAACACAACTGGAATCCCTCTGGAGATGGCATCCAGAACTTTGATTTTGATGCCGCTGCCATACCGAAGGGGCGCCACAAACACGGCCGCGTTCCGATAAAATGAGGTCAAATCAGGGAGAAATCCCTGAATGTTTATATCATTCCCGTTGTCAAATTGCTTCAATCTGGAATCTGTCGCCTTGCCTGCGTGAAAAAACACCGCAGGGGGAAATTCTCTGCGGATTGACGGAAATACTGATTCCAGGAACCAGTGAATACCGTCAATGTTTGGTTCCCATGTGCCGGTACCAAGATGACATATCCTGCCGTCTTTACCTCCTTCCCATCCAACCGGATCCAGCACTATCATCTCTCCCGGGAAACCCCCGGTCAATTTTGGCCAATTCCCGGTCATTTCAGCTGCGTGGCAATGGTCTTCCGGAGAAATAAATATCGCACGATCCGGTAATTTCCAGTATCTGATTTCTGCCCGCTTGAGTAACTCCGTTTCCAGCCGCAATAAGGGTTTTAAATATGGTCTGCGATGTAAAAAACGCTGAAAAAGTAAACATTCCACATTGTGAAACTGGGCCACCCAGGGCACAGTGCCGGGTCTATCCGAAAACGCATCTGCTACATTTACAAAAACACGAAGACTATCAGAAAAGAACAGATCGTATTTGCCGCTGTGGACTAATTCTGCCGCTTTTTGTCTGTACTCACAGGACTCATCCCGGTGTAGAAAATAAGATTTTCCGACCAGATTCATACAGGGCAACCAATACCTCAAACAACGTTGATATGATATCGTAAATACGTTTTTCAGGCCCGGACAGTTCTGCCGGAGTTTACCCACATCCTCAGCCTTAATCTCATAATCAAAGCACAACAAATCCATTTCCGAGTCTTTACACATCTCCCTCAAGGTAGAAAAACTCACCCGCCTCCCGCCGGTTACCGGCGGCCAGGGCAGGAAATGAAGAGCATAGAGAATTCTTTTCATAATTCACACTCTTTCTCATTTCCCATCGGTGAATCCTGAGTGTTCTGCCGACAACGCCAGGAAATCAGGAACAGAGGTACAAGAACCAGTGCCGGGTTGGCTACAACGACACCATTAAACACAGAACGGAAAAACAAATAGACAAGCCACCATTTTAAAGAATCCAGAAAAATGTCCTCATTTCTGCATGTGTTTTTGCGAGATAAGTTCCACGCCATCAGAAAAGACACATTTACCAATGCAAACCCCAAAAAGCCATACAGGAACACAATACCAAGCCAACCTATGTCCATGGGATAAAAATACCCTAAAGACTGACTTAATTCACTTTCCCAACGTCGGCTCAACCTGCCGTTTCCAAACAAGAAGGTTCTGGCTGAACGGGAAATGCTCCACCATGCCACCGTGCCCTGTGCAAAGCGGTTGGCAAGAGAGGCATCCATCTCCCCATCTCCCCGATAGAGGGATGATGCAATCGTGGCAAACCCGGATAATTGACGCTGAATCCTCTTTGGCCTCGCTAGAAACATGCCACATAAGATAGCAAGGACCAACAGACAAAAACCGCCGCCGGCACGAATTCTCCGGCCTCTTTTTGTTTTCATCACAGTCATCAGAAACAAAACCCCGGCCAGAACCAGGATGGTTGCTCTCGACTTATAAATGAAAACCACATATCCCGTCATGATTACCGCAACTGCCCCGCTGGCCAGCCGGCCCATTGAAATACTTCCGATGCGACATGCCAGAGCAAAATAAATTGCCCCCCATATCACAAATACCGGCACAATTCGAAGCCGCATTCCCTTGGACAGAACGTCCATAAAGACTAAGCCACCCGCCAGAGACTCCGGATTCAGAAACAGCCACATGGCCAGGTAAGCCACAAGGGAACCGAATGCCAATAAAAGAAAAATCCTTTGAAGCATCTTCCAGCTGATATGCCGGGACAAAAGCATCTGAAACGCGAAAAGGCCCGCAATTGCGCGGAACCACCTGCGTTCTGCGAGAAAGCCGATTAATATCGGCTGGCCAAAAGTAAGCCATGTCAAAAAAGCGGAAAGTAGCGGCAAACACAGCAGGCATGCGAGAAGAATTTCAATCCGTGATAGAACTTGCCTTCCGTACAGTTTTTTACTATAGTACCCACCCACGAACAGCCCCAGAAACAGGAGAACCGGAATCTCCGCAAGATACGCGCCCCCGGCAAAGGGAAGGTATTCAAACAGTTGGAATGAAAATAAAAACATAATGAGGAGCCAGAACGGAACAAGCTTTGCCAACCATTCCTCCTTCAGGCGCTCCGGTGTAAGGGATTGGGTCACTCCCATGTCACACCCCTTGACTCCGAAACTTTCCTGATAGCATTCCATTCCGTCTCCAGCCCCCAGCGTTTCACCCACCTGTTGAATTTCCTCCAACCCTTTTCCCTGTTTTCCCTGCTTCGGGCCCTTACATCGTCTCTATCAATGGGAAACGGAGTACCCAGGTGAGTTTCCAGTGCCTTCGCCAGAAAAGCCGGCCTGAGAAAAATCTCCTCATAGGCACAAAGCATTCCGGTACTGCCGGTAATGGCTTGAACCGCAGAATAATTCGCAATGACCCATGCCGGAACAAACCACGGCAAGAGCCCCCATGGATTGCCAATCAAAACAGTGGAAAGTTTCGGACTTTTTTTTGCAGCCCGGGAAAACCATGCCGCTGTTTCAAAGGCGTGATTCCCTCTGCAGGGATAAGCCATACGCCGGGCAAAACCCCGAAACAAGCGGGGATTTGTGAAATATGTATGTCTTATGGAATGGAACACATCCAGTGGATTTCTTACAATATGCACAATTCTTGCATCAGTCAGTTCAACCACGCAGGGAAGGTCGTAGTGAAGGCGATTGGCCTGAATCATCACATCTTTGTTCAACCCATGCAATATTTGAAGATAATCCGTAAGTTCCTGGTGATTCCAACTGCAATTCCCGGATCGGTTGGGATGGCGCTTCAAAAGAAATTCCCGCTGACCAGACGGAATACGCAGATAATCCGACCACAGATCCAATTGGTGAAGACGCCTGCCCGACTTATCTAGGCCATCGTTCTCCAAAAAAACAGGTAAATCCGGGTGAAGAGGCTCGTACAAACACAAAACCTCTCCATTGGTTGCCTCACGGAACCTTTCCCACAGAAACGTTGTACCGCTCCTGAAATATCCATTGATAACCCATCGGATTGCCATCAGTGGAAACCCTTTCCTTCCGATATTTTCGGATCAATGACTTCGTATCCCAGTTCCTCGCATAACTTGCGATCAAGATCCCGATTGATTCGTTTTACATTTTCCTCACTTAAATTGGTTCGCCATTTTTCATCCAGATAATAAGAACAATACTCTTCAAAATGACGGCCATCTTCTCCTTTTGTGGACAGGTATACACCCTGAAATACGTCATTCATCTTCAGCTTAGAAATAGAAGCAACATTTTTCACAGCTATTTCCGGAGCTGCCAGAACATCCTCGTAGCGAAGCAGAATAACCGGCAGTTTTGACTTTGACAGTTTAAGAAGTACTCGATTTTTGATATTCCATAGTTCAATGGGATTCTGAAATGATCCCTTTGCATGCTCCCGTCTGACCACCGAACAGGGAACATCAAGGAAATCCGCAAATGTCTGGCACCTTTTACCAAGATGATAGGGATGCCGATGGAGGGAAAGCAGCCATGAATATGGATTCTTACAAACTCCCACCACAGCAAGGGACTGTCTTCCCGCAAAGCCACGAATCAAGCATTCAACCGGAAACCCATGCTTCCATCCCAGATTTTTCTTCTCTGTCCAGTAAAACCACATGTCCCGAACAAACTCAACCGGCAATCCCCGGTAGAGAGCCCGTGGTACACCTCCCGGCAGAACCCTGATCGGCAAATTCCAGGCCAGTAGTGTCTCAATAAATGTAGTCCCGGAATTTCTCTCCCCGAACACTTTCAGAAATGTCTTCACTCGAAACTTCCTCCCAGACTTCAATCACTGTCCTTCATGATACAATGATACCAACTGAACAGCAAACAGCTTAACCGTAACTCCAAACTGTTTTGCAAACTGAAGTTCAGGGCGCCCTGAAAGCCACTCACTTCAGCCTGTTCAAAACAAACCGCAATTACAGTCGGCGGGAAATGAAACAGGTGTCCGTGTCTTTCGTAAAAAGAAACGTGTAGAATTTGCAGGCCCAGCCCACAAAGTGCTTGTCAAGATGGCGTGGAGTCTTTACAATTAACATAGGGACAGAAATAATGAGGAGGATTCATATCATGAGGACAGAAATCAGGAACCTGGATAACACAACGATTCTCAGGCTTCATGGAAAGATCACCATCGGAGAAGGAGATGTTCTCCTTCGAAAAAATATCAAACAACAGATTGATGACGGCAAAAAGAACCTGCTCCTGGACATGAAGGACGTCAAGTACATGGACTCTTCCGGTGTAGGCGAACTGGTCAGCTCTTTCACAACCGTGAAAAATGCTGGTGGCAAATTAAAATTGGCCAATCTTAACAACCGGGTTCACGATCTGCTTCAACTGACCGCTCTGATAACCGTATTTGAAGTTTTTGACAGTGTGGAAGATGCTATAAACAGTTTCTAAATCTATTTCAAAGCATTAAAAAGGCGGCCTTTCGGCCGCCTTTTTTTGCATTGAACGAATGAATTCATGGATTCTGATTGCGTTCTCTGCAATAATGGCAAGAAGCTATTGATGTGAGGAAAATATGAAAGAAGCATTGTTCTATAATAAACTACCGGGAAATATTGTGCAATGCCTGCTCTGCCCTTACAACTGCCGTATTACAGATGGGAAATATGGAATCTGTGAAGTACGTAAATATATTGACGGTACACTTTTCGCTCTCAATGCAAACCGCCTGATAGCCGCCCATGTGGACCCCATGGAGAAAAAGCCTCTCTATCATTTTTTCCCAGGCGACGAAACCTTCTCCATAGCCGCTGCCGGATGCAATTTTCGTTGCAGGAATTGCCAGAACTCCACAATTTCACAGGCGACTCCCGGCCTGCTGGACTCAGGGGAGCCCACCAGTCCGGAAATGGTTGTGGAAATGGCGAAACAGAGAGGGCTTCACCACATCACCTTTACCTATACAGAACCAACCGTTTTTTACGAACTGATGTTGAAAACGGCAGAACTGGCAAGCCGAGAAGGGTTTTATTGTTCTGTCGTATCCAATGGGTTTATCAATCCGGAACCCCTGGCACGGCTTTTGCCCTTTATTTCCGGCGCAAATATTGATCTGAAGTTTGCCTCAGATAAACTCTACCGCTCGGTCACCGGGGGCTGGCGGGACCCGGTGGTGGAAACAATCCGTACCCTTTTCGAGCACGGCATCGTGACCGAAGTTACCACACTGATTATTCCCGGCCTTAACGACAGCGAAAGGGAATTCGGAGAAATCGGCCAAATTATTCTGGACATTTCGCCAAAAATTCCCTGGCACCTCAGTGCCTTCTACCCCACCTACAAAATGACAGATCGCTCCCCCACGCCTCCTGAAACATTGACACAGTTGAGGCAAACGGCGCTGAACATGGGAATGCAGCATGTGTACACCGGAAACATCATTGACCCGGAAGGGAGCATCACTTACTGCCCGAAATGCCACACGGAGTTGATCCAGCGACATCGCCTGTCCTTCCATTCCACTAATCTGAAGAACGGCCATTGCCCCACCTGCGGCGCAGAAATCTATGGGAGATTCTGAAGACAAGAACAGATAGATATCTCACCGCAGAGCCCGCAGAGAACGCCGGGGGGAAGAGAAAGAGCGGAGGAGAATCCAACGCAACAACACAAAAGTCAGGGAAGTTTCTATGGAAAATGGACGATTTGGAAACCCGGTCTGCCAACTACAGCGGCGGTGGTGCGGGTTCGTAATCCTTGAATTTGCCAACTAACTCTCGGAAGCTTGACTTTCTTTGCGGCCTTACCGAGAAAATCCCTTTCCCAATTCTTATCTGAACTTTTTAATGGTGTTTTTGTGTTGAATTCTCTTCTCTTTCCGCTCTGCGCACTCTGCGACCTCTGCGGTGAGTCTCCTGTCTGGTTTTCTCCATTTCTCACCTACTCGCACTTTTACTCGCCCTATTCACATGGCGAGAAAGTTATTAAAAATTTGTTGGCAATGTGCCAGTTCACCCGGTTGGGGCGGGGTGCCGATGAACCATTTTTCCGCCGCCGGGTCACTTCTTTTTACCTGCTGAAAAATGAATTCCGCTTCTTTCGGTCCGTATTCAGGGTGAAATTGCACACCCCACACCGCTAAATTTCGATATTGAAACGCATGAACCGCGCATTGGGATGTTTCTGCAAAAACCGTAAAATCTTCTTCCGGCAAGCCAAAGACTTCGTCGTAATGTGAGACCATAACGGACAATTGCTTCATTTTTCCGAACAGGGCGCAGGGCTCCAAGCTGACATCCGCCCATCCGAATTCGGGAATTACCGCCCGCCGTACACTGGAAATCCCGGCCAGTACCCGCGCCAGAAACTGGTGGCCATAACAGATACCAAGTACCGGTTTTTTAGCATTCACCCATTTCCTGACAAGGGTTTCCAAAAGCACTGTCCACGGATAGTCATCCAGCGCAGAAGTTTCGGAACCGGAAATAATCAGGTGAGAGAAGGGCATTAGGTTAAGTGCCATTTTCAGATCGGTCATTCTCACCGAATGGCCGGCGACCTGTCCCAGTCCCCGGGAAATTGCCCGATTGAAATCCTCTGCGTAATCATCCCGCTTAAAACAGTTGACGACCAGAACACGCTTCACATCCACTCCTTGTCCAGTATAAATTCATCCGGGCTATTTACAACACAAGTCACACATTACTTCTTATATATCTTCAGGTAGCGTTTCACCGTTTCGGACCAGGAGAAGTTCAGTTTCATACCGTTTCGCGCAATTTTCCGAAACGTTTCCCGATTTTCCCGATAAAGCGTCACCGCACTATTCAACGTTTCATAGAGGGTATAGGGGGAGTAATATTCAAAACCGAACCCGGTTGCCTGTTCTATTCCCCGATCTGTGGCTGTGACAGTATCCCGGAGTCCCCCCACCAGACGCACCAGCGGCACATTTCCATATTTCATAGCATAGAGCTGGCTTAACCCGCAGGGCTCGTAACGGGACGGCATCAGGTAGATATCACCTGCCGCGTGAATCCGATGGGCCACCCCTTCACTGTACCCGATATAACTCGCAACTCTGCCCCGGTACCGATGCTCGGCACCCCTGAAAAAGTCTTCAAATTCATTTTTCCCGGTTCCCAGCATCACAAACTGAATTCCCAATTCCATCATCATGTCAAATACCGGCAGAATCAGGTCTATCCCCTTCTGTTCCGTAAGCCGGGTAATGATAGTGATCAAAGGGGTATCTGGATCTTCCGCCAGGCCCATTTCCCGTTGAAAGTTCAGTTTATTCGCCAGCTTCCCCCCAAATTGCTTCCTGGAATATCGGCTTTCAATATTACGGTCAAACCAGGGGTTCCAGAGTTTGTAATTCACCCCGTTGAGAATCCCGGTCAGATGGTCAGACCTGGATCGAAGCACACCGTCCAGCCCGAATCCAAATTCTGCCGTCTGAATTTCACAGGCGTAGGATGGGCTTACTGTAGTAATTTCATCAGCGTACACAATGCCGGATTTCAGGTAGTTGATGTAATTGTAGAATTCGATTCCTTCCGGGGTGAAATGTTCCCATCCCATGTTTAGAAGATGCATGTCATGATGCCAGAAGAGGCCCTGGTAGCCCAGGTTATGGATTGTTAAAATTGATTTCACACCAGTGAGCTTTCCCAGCTTCTGGTAGTATTCTTTCAGGTAAAACAAGGCAATCGAGGTGTGCCAGTCATTGGTGTGGAGCACGTCCACATCCCCCAATCTGTCCGCCAGCTCCAGAATAGCTCTTGAGAAAAACAGGAACCGCTCGGCATTGTCTTCATAACCGCCATCCTCTGTTCCAAACAGGTGTTCCCGGTTAAAATAATCTTCATTTTCAATCAGATAAACAGATAGATTCTCCGACATGCGAATTCTGGATACGAACCCTGGAACACTTTTCTTGCCTATTGGAATTGAAAGCCGGATCCCGGTACTCTCAACATTGAACCGATTTCGGTCAATAACACTGTAGCCGGGCAACACTACGCTGACTTTGTGGCCAAGACCAGCAAGATTCTCTGTAAAACTGCCGGAAAAATCAGCCAGCCCCCCCATTTTGACTAAGGGAAAATATTCGGAAACACCAAAAACAATATGCATGGCGCTATTCGCTTTCTCCCCGCAGCGCGGCCGCTGCCTGCTCCGGTGCTACCGGATTAGTATAAATCTGACCGCCTATTGCCTGTCCGGGAGAACAGGTGAGAATCGGATAAATTTCAAGATGCCAGTGAAAATACAGAAGATTCTCTTCCTGCAACGGCCCGTTGTGCATCACCATGGCAAAGGGAGCATTCCCCAGTACATTGTGAAGCTTCTTAAAAGTTTCTGTATAGATTTCAGCCAGATAGTACAGGTGGCTCTTGGAAGATGCTTCAAAATGGCTCAGGTGCTTCACCGGAACAATCCAAGTTTCAAAGGGATAACGGGAAGCATAGGGGCAAAATGAAATAAAATAATCATTGGCCGCCACCATCCGGAGCCCCACCTTCATCTCCTGTTTTACCATGTCACAAAATACACAGCGTTCCTTCAGGTCAAAGTATTCTTCACCCCCGACCAATTCTTCTTCCACCGCTGCAGGGATAAATGGCATACCGATCATCCTGGAATGGGGGTGAACTGCTACATCTCCGACTTGATGGCCGAAATTCTTGAAATAAAAGAGGTAATTAAGCCGAGTGTCCTTGCGAAGATCCAGAATCCGGTCGTGGACAGCCCAAAACACCTGTTCCACCCGGTTGGGCTGAATGCGATGGGGCAGATCATTGTGATAGGGAGACTCAATGAGAATCTCATCCGCTCCCACCCCGCTCATCCAGTCGTAAATACCATCTGCTTCCCTCTCCGTCTGTGTTTCCACACGCAATACAGGCGTCCGATTCGGTACCACCCGGATATCCCAATCAATATCTTTCTTGGGAATAAAATTATACCGTAAAAGTTCCTGACCACTCACGCTCTCCCGGCCGGGACAGAAAGGACAGTCCGGATCGCGGGCGGGAAGGTCTTCCAATACATCTACCGAGAAAAGCCCCCTGTCATCAATGGGATAATCCGGGTCAATGATGACCCATCGGTTTTGTACGGGATCCTTCCTGAACTCAGACATCCTCACACCACCAGTTCAAGTCCAGATCCTGGAAACAATCGTTTTCCCGGTGACACTGCTGCAAAAACGCCTCATCGTCTGCTGTCAAGTTCTCTCCTGCCGCCAGTACATTGGCCATCCCGAGAAAACGCGCCACTTCGCCTACATGCTGGCGAAAGCGTTTTTCCACATAATCCAGTGCCGATTCCTTGTGAATCAGAAACTGCCAGTCCGATGCCTCTGCAATGAGCAGAGATTTCGCAGCTTCAATCAAAACCCCTCGCAATTCACCACTCTGTTGCCACATTTCCCGACGGGCCTGCACAAATGAGACAAATTTCTGTTCCACCGGGTAAAGCTCCCGGAAAGTCCATTTGGTTTTTTCATTGAGCCAGACTGAATGATCCGCGTTTTCTCCCCAGGATCCTTCCGGCAAATCAATGATTTCGGCATTTTCAGATACCCGGGCCATCTCTTCACAGGTCACCGGAACGACTCCGTCGGTGGTTTCCAGAAGCCGCAGTACTTCATACAGCCATTGAGGTCCTTCAAACCACCAGTGGCCGAACAGCTCTGCGTCAAAAGGGGCAACCAATACACCGGGATGACCGTTTCTTTCTTTGAACTCTGCCATCAATCGATTTGCAAGCCCGGCGAAATGTGCCGCATTTTCTTTAATCCGTGATTCCGCGATTTTGGGGTCATACGGCTGCTTGCCCCCCAGATCCACATCTGTTCCGGTAATACGCCAGAATTTAATACCGCTGGTGTCCTTCATCTTATGAAATTCCAGGTAGTACGGATCGCCGGGATAGCCGTGGTGACGGCTCCAGACCTGATAACCCGTCACATGATCCCGGACAAAAAGTTGAAGACCGCTTGACAGGCGATAGGGCAGATACGGTGTCCGCGAGAATTTCACTTTGGAAAAATCCAATTCTTCGTCTGAATAAACCCCAAGCAAATTCGCATTGCCAAGGAGTGGGCTGTCAATCACCGTGTATTCCAGACCTTCTTCTACCAGGATTTCATCCACACCTTTGCGTACGAAAGTTTCCAGAGGCATCACCGGATTTGTCCATTCTCCGGCAGGCCGGTACGCGCACTCCGGCATCCATATACCCTTGGGTTTTCGCCCGAATGCCTTCTCGTACACATGGATCCCGGTCTTTACCTGGGCACGGACACAGGCATCCCGGGACAAAAGCGGAAGATAGCCATGAGTAGCGGCTGAAGTCAGAATTTCGACCAGCCCCTCATCCTGAAGCCGGCGAAAGGCATCAATAATGTCACCGTGGCAAATATCCGTGAACGTCCTTATCGAATCCCTGTAGAAATCACGCCATCTTCCTGCCAGTGCTGCCATCTGGGTGTCCCCGGACTCTTCCAGGAGTGCCACATCCTTCGTTGCCAGATTCAGCTTGTAGTCCAGAAACTCCGCAAATCTTTCCTTAAATCCTTCGGACTTCATCTGCTCCACCAGCACCGGTGTCATGCCAATACTGATCGCCGGTGTCCCGCTTTCCCCCTGAAAACGCCGTAGCATTATCAGAAGCGGAAGATATGTCTCTGCCGCTGCCTCAAAGAGCCAGTGTTCACCGTGGGGCCAGACACCATGATTCATCACGTAGGGAATATGCGAATGCAGCACAAACAGAAAACGACCAGTGACTTCCATTTTTTTCACCCTCTATTAAACTTAAACCATTTAAACTTAAGACCTCTGTGCAGCCAGCAAAAACTGACGGTTCAATTGGATACAACCAGACTGCCGCACAAAGGCCTTTACTCACACACAATATAGAATCACACCCCGATGATGTCAACAGAAAGACGTGAAGAAGGGACAAGTTTAAGTTTAAGTTTAAGTTTGAGTCTAAGTTTAAGTCCGGATAAAATTCAAAAGAAACAGAAATTGGAAACTGATAGGCTGGACTATCTGTTTGTCATTATTTGGGTGCAGTGGCCCCGGAATTGTTGCCCTTAAGTTCTTTGAACTTTGAACGTTCAGCGTTAGGATACAAATTTTTCCAATAATCATTTCTGGAGTTCTCTTGTCCACTTCGCTCATTTCACCTTTGCATTTCAGTAAAGCAGTGTATTGGTCATCGTTTAGTGCTTAAAAATACGTGACTTTCCGCACAACAGCATCCCCTGTGAAGTACATGGCGGAACGCCATCGGGAACAGAAACTGAATCCCGGCCAATTCCCTACCCTTTCCAGTTCAAGCACTGAACACTTCTTTCCCCTCAAATTTGTCTCTGCTAATCTTTTTTGAAACATTACCTTGCAATACACAGTAGTATGTTTTGTACAGGAGGTGAGAATGAACACACAATTCAAAAAAGGCGCCCTGGTGTTGTGTGTACTGACGGTTCTAAACCGAAAAGACTGTTACGGCTATGAGCTGGTCCAGACCATCTCCAAAAACATTGATGTGGCGGAAGGAACAATTTATCCCCTGTTGAGACGATTGGCTTCGGAGGGATATTTCGAAACGTATCTCCAGGAATCCGCCGGCGGGCCCCCTCGAAAGTATTATCGGCTCACCGAAAAGGGACAAGAATACAGGGATGAGCTGGCAGAAGAATGGACCGCCTTTACCACCGGTGTCAGCCGGATATTGGCGGCCCCGATCAATGGAAAGGAAAGGAGTAGTGATTAATGGACAGGGAACAGTTTCTTGAATCGCTGGAAACAGCACTGAAGAGTCTTCCTGAAACTGAGGTAAGGGAAATTCTTGAGGATTATCAGATGCACTTTCAGGAAGGGACATCGGATGGACGGGAAGAAGCCGACATTGCCCTGGCCCTGGGTGACCCGACCGCAATCGGACGCATATTCCGCGCTGATTTCATGGTGGCAAAGGCAGGCCATTCCGCCACATTCAAGAATGTGGCCGGTGCTGCTACAGCGGTTATCGGACTGGGACTTTTCAACTTGTTGTTTGTCGCCGGGCCGGTTCTGGTTTTTTTCATACTTCTGGTCGCCGTATGGGCTCTTATCGCCATGCTTGCCCTTGTGTCGATAACCGTCATTGTGGCATCTGTCTTTTATGCCTTGTTCCCATCCTGGTTTATCGTGGGGGGCGTCTCTCCATTTCTGTTGGCACTGGGTTTCTTTTCCCTGGGCCTCGGAGCACTCTCCCTCAGTGGGATTCTGGGAATTGCCATGGCTTTTCTGACACGTTTTTGTTTCCGGTTGTTGGCCGGTTATCTAAAATTTAATCTCGAATTTATTCGAAGGAGGAAATCAGTATGAAACTGAAAAAAATCATTCTAACCCTTACCGCCGTGTGTGTGCTGTCTTTCGGAGCTGCCGCGCTGCTTCTGCACTCAGTCCAGAGTTTTGCGGACAGTGGGGACAGTGTTGTTAATGTAAATGAACAAGCAACCGGAAACATTAAAGGAATCAGCCAGATACAGGTTCTGAACAAAACGGCTGCTGATGTGCGAATCATTGTATCCGGCACCGACCAGGTGTCCGCACACCTCTATGGTACTGTTTCCGGCAATGTGGAAATGAAAC
>JAADJC010000032.1:14523-16858 GCA_013151025.1 Acidobacteriota bacterium | reverse complement strand
AAAATGGCTGTCCCGAAAGTATTCTTCCTTTGGCAGTCTATTATTCATTCTCGCGGTTTTATTCTTGGTTCGGAATAAATATTTTCAGTATTTGCATGATATTGGCCTTGAACTGAATCATGGGTCATTTGAAAAGCTTGTAAATGCCTGTTTTGTAGTTTTTTTGTTGTGGATTATTGCCGCTTTTGCTTCAGTTGTTCAAAGCGGTAGTTTCCCCGTTTCCCGTCTCAGGACTTTCCCCTTTTCCAAGTATCAACTCTTTGTTATGCATGCAGTTGACGTTTTTGTCGACCTTTTCATGCTTGTGATGATTGCGGTATCCGGCGGCGTTCTTTTTCCCGTGGCAAATTCCGGTGGGCCAGTCTTGTTCCTGATAGTTTTCTTTTTCCTTGTGTGCTGTGGGCTGCTTTTTTTTCTACTACGGACCCTGGCACTCCTGTCGCCATTCTATGCAGCGGTATCCGGGCTGTTGATTGTCTTAATCTCATTACCAGTGCCACGGCTTTTGAACAACTCAGCAAGTCTGATTTCGCCAGTATCTTTTCGCACAATCCTGTTACTGTTGCTGATTGACTGGCTGCTCTTATTCATCTCATTTTGGGTATTCAAAAAACTCATGGCTGTGCCGGAAACGCATATAGCGAGAAGAAAAAAACTATGGTTAAAGTTCCCTTGTCCCGCACCACTGTCTGCGTTGCTCAACAAAGACATTCGTTACATATTCAGAATTCTGGACGGGTATCTCGGAATTATTGTTTCCCTTTACTTCGTCTATTACCTTGCTTCAGAGCCAAATCCCCAACAAGTAACGCTCTGGGTTTTCATCGTGATCCCATTCTACTTCAATAGCGGGCTGGCGATAAATATTTGGGGGATCGAATCTGCCAGCAGTATGAGCCGCTACCTGTTGAGCCCGCTGGATGGCTCAAATGTTTTCCTTTCCAAAAACTTCTCGTATTTTTTACTGGTTTCCATACAGTACATCCCTATTCTTGTTCTCACTGTAGTGAGGTTCGGGTATGTTACTGGCCTGACGGCTGTCTCTGTAGTCCTTTCCATTGCAATCATTGATGTGATCATTGGAAATTACCGATCCATGGAACATCATATTGAGACAGGGTTCTTTCGATTTACTTCAGATAGTTCACCGAAAACTGTAGCCAGTCTCCTTCTCTTAATTTTCATCGGCGATTTGCCCGCATTCCTTGCTTTAATGCTATTTCGCAACTTTGGGGTGTCATTTCTCATCGCATCCATGATCTTGTCGATCTCATTGAGCGTTTTGTACATTAAGATGATAATTCCTCGACAGGGAAAACTGTTCGAGTCCATGGCTCAGAATCTCTATCAAGATTTATCCCCGTAATTAATGGGAGTGGAAATAAGGGACAGTGGGGCTGTTAGGAGAAAGCCGGGGACAGGCAACTGGTTTTGGCATTGCAGGGCCATGGCCGCAAAGCTGGGGACAGGCACCCGGAGCGGTTGCCAGTCCCCGCCGGAACCCCGCGAGCCGCAGGCGATGTGGGCGAAACAATAACCCGGGAACAGCTCCCACGCATCCTCCCCTCCGGCCTGCGTAGCAGCCGGGGCTCCATAAATAAAAGGAATACACTTCCGCAATTTCATTCCGGGGAGAGAAAGGATTCTCACCTCCGGAAAAAAGCAGGCAAATGTGCATAAGCAGGGTACCTTCCCTGGCCGCTTTTATTCCCTTCCCTTCGGTTTTTTGCGGTTTTCTTTTATTTCCAGCCAGCCGTTTCCGGCGTTTTCCCGATAGTCGAATTTGGGGACGTAGGGTTTGATGTCAACGAGGGGGGTGTTGTCCAGAATGTCAATTCCGCTGACTTCCAGTATGTTTCCCACCCGATTTTCCAGTTTCACGATGGACATTCCGATGCCGTTTGGACGACAGGGGTGGCGGGAGGCAAAGACGCCGTGGGGGATGTCGTCCAGGAAGGGCGGCCGGGACAGGATGATTTTCCCCGCCCTGTCAAAGATGTAGAAGAGGATGATATGGGTGAAGGCTTCGATGGTTTCCAGACCGGGTTCAAATTCCGGGAACACTTCAACTCTGCCTTTCCCTTTCGGGACAAATGTTCCCTGAATGGGGCAGTCCGCCTTGCTTTTGTATGGGGAAAAAATGGTTCCGATCTGTGCGATTTCAAATTTCATTGTGCGTCCTTTGCTTTCTCTGTGTCCAGGTTGATTATCAACCGCAAAGAGCGGAAAAGTCAAGAAATCTCTATTTCCCCAGCCGGTTTGTTCAATTGACAATACTGTGTGAATCTTTATAATGAGAACAATAGAATTGTAATAATCCGTTTTGCAGAGGGTG
>JAADJC010000032.1:0-14449 GCA_013151025.1 Acidobacteriota bacterium | reverse complement strand
GCTGGCCCTTGTTTTTCTGGCATCTTTTTCAGCCCAGGCGTTTCCATGGCATAAGAAGAAAAAGGCGTTGAAAATTTACGGGTTTCTGTGGGCAAATGATTCCGCCCCGGCTATTGGCAGGCAGGTTGTCCTGTTTGACGGCAGTACCGGAAAGGTTCTGGCTGTTACGCAGAGCAACATGTTTGGCAAATTTAAGTTCAAAAACCTGAAACCGGGATTTTATGTTGTTCGCACCGGAAAGTTCAGCCGGAGCGTGATGCTTCAGAAAGGGAACGCGAATATTCATTTTAATTTCAGTTCCCCGGATGGAAATATGGATTTTGTAGCGATGGCCGTAAAGGACCTTGAAAAGGGGAACGCTGCGGACGCGGGGCCCACAGATCCGGCCCTTGCCAAATGGATTGCGGGCAATTATTACTCCTATCAGGGCTCCACTGAAAGAAAGCTCATGCTTTGCCCCGGTGGCGTTTTCTACGATTCTCATGAATCTTCCTATTCTGGAAGCTCCACTGACAGCCTGGGCAGCGAAACGTCTGCCTTTGGTACGGCGAATCAGGGTAACGGAAGCGGTCGCTGGGCCATACAGGGAAACCGGCAGTCGGGAACCATAACCTTCAGTTACAAGGGGAAGGGGGCACAGAAACAGCAGTATCGTTCCATTGGTGACAATTGTTTCATGATCGGCGGGGTTAAATACTGTTACAATGGCCCGCCCCGTTGCAAGTAAACTCAGGATAGGGGAGTCAAAAAGTGCCGGAACGCTGTCCCTGGTGCGGGGATGATCCGCTGTACGTGAAATATCATGATGAAGAGTGGGGAGTGCCGGTACATGATGACCGCTTGCACTTCGAATTTCTGGTACTGGAAGGGGCCCAGGCAGGGCTTTCCTGGATCACCATTCTCCGTAGACGGGAAGGGTACCGGAAGGCCTTTTCGGGATTTGATCCGGTCAAAGTGGCGGGCTACGATGAAGAGCGGATAGAAGTATTGTTGCAGGACGAGGGAATTATCCGAAATCGCCAGAAAGTCCGTTCGGCAGTTAAGAATGCCCGGATCTTTCTTCAGGTACAGGAAGAATTTGGTTCCTTTGACCGCTACATCTGGTCTTTTGTGAATGGCAGTCCCATCCAGAACCACTTTGAGAAGGACAGCGACATTCCGGCAAAGACAGCGTTATCTGAAAAAATCAGCAAAGACCTGAAACCCCGGGGGTTTTCCTTCGTGGGGCCTACCATCGTTTATGCCCACATGCAGGCCATTGGAATGGTGAATGATCATCTTGTTTCCTGTTTTCGCTACACCGAGCTGGTCTGAACAGAGAATATTTTTGTAATTTCCTGTTAACCGATGGACCGCTGGCCGCGTAACAATTGTGAAGAATTTTTTCAGGAGGTGAAAAATGTTGGTTCCGATAATTGTGGTACCGAGTTTCTTTTTTTTGATGGGTTGGCTGATTTGGATGATTGTTCAATGGCGGCAGTACAAATACCGGATGAACATTCAATTGAAAATGCTGGACAAGGTCAGTACCGGGGCGGAGCTGGTGCAATTCGCGGAGTCTGATGCCGGTTCGAAGTTTCTGGATTCCATGGAATTGAAATCTGTCGGAACACGGGACCGGATTATTTCCGCCGTGTACAAAGCGGTGATTCTGCTGGTGCTGGGCATTGCGATTTATGCGCTCAGGGGTACCTTGGATGAAGGTGCCGTGGCATTTACAATTCTGGGCACCGTATTGATGGCGTTTGGAATCGGCTACATCATCGCGACATTTATTTCCTATCGCCTTGCATCAAAATGGGGAATGATTCCAAAAGAATCTCCGGAAGAGGAATGACAATAACCGGGTCTGCGGTCTTTTGTCGGGGCCGCAGGCTTCGTGATTCACACAGCCGGGAGGCGCGTTTGAACAATCCGCCACCAGCCTATGCGCTGGCGATGAATGAGGAAACGTTTCAGGTGTTTTATGAACAGACGGCTCAAGGTATCTGGCGCTATGTGTTTGTGACTTGCCGCAATGAAGCAATCACCGATGATGTGGTTCAGGATTCATATATCCGTTTTTTACGCTATGTGGATTGCAGCCGGAGTTTTCCGGAGCAGCGTGCCTATCTATACCGGATTGCGGGAACCATGCTGATTTCTCATTTTCGGGGGAATCAACTTGGCAGAACAGGGGTGAAAGAGGAAGATGAGTGGCCGGGGAAGCCGGAAAGGGACCGCAATCTTGTCCTGGATGTGCAGACTGTCCTGGGGGATGTGGAACCGAGGCAGCGGAAACTGCTATGGCTGGCCCATGTGGACGGGTTCAGTCACAACGAGATTGCCGATATTCTTGGTGTAGCCGAACAGAGTGTCAAAGTGATGCTTCACCGGGCGAGGAAAAAGCTGAAATCCCTTCTTAAAAAGCGGGGACTGAATCAGGAGGTGATGTTTTGAATACCCATTGTCCAGACGAACAGAAACTCATCGCCGCAATTCGAACCGACAGATTGACGGAAGAGATGCGAACCCATTTGAAAACTTGCACCCGCTGTCGGGAGATTGCTGAAATTACGGAACAACTGGGATCTTTTTCTGAGTCCCTGCCCGATCCCCGGTTGACCGGGGCGTCCAGCCTGTATCAGCAGGCAAAAAGGACACAAGGAGATCCGTTTTCCCGGGTATTGCTGCCCATCTGGATCATGCAGGTGCTTCTGGCTGTTGCCACGATTGTGGCTGCTTTTGCAGGCCTGTTCTCCGGCAGCCGCGTTTTATTCCGCCTGATCCAGTGGTTTCATTCCCTGCCCGGTCTGACTGATCTCACTGGAATGGCCGCCCTGGTTGTCAATATCGGGACAATTACCGGTCTTGCGATTGCTGTTCTCCTGCCCCTTACGGTTATGGGGATGTGGTTCCGGGACATTCTTCACGACAGGCCTACGGCGCCACGCGCCGGGTGTTAGGTGTTGGATGATAGATGACAAGAAAAATTAGTCAGGCCCTTTTTTGAGTAGAGTTGAGGGAAGAAAAATCAGGGGATTGGGAATTTTCCTGCCTTTTCTGGAACCATCCACCATTCACTATCCATGGCGGCAAAGCTGTCACATCCGTCATTTATCACAGTGCCGGTGGCACGGCATCACCCTTCACTTCCCCATCTTTTCCCTGTCTTTACCCCAACTTCTGAGGAAAGCAGGGTACAGGCACCTGGGAAGTTGCCAGTACCCGTTTTCCCGTCCATCATCCACTTTCTGAATGTCCGCAAAGCAGACATTCAAAAATTCAGATCAAACCGTTGGCCGAATTCGGGGATGGTGACTTTCCAGTGGAACTGGTTGCGGATTTTTTCCGCCAGAGCCTGAGAGGCATCCGGTTCGCCGTGAACGATGAAGATGCGTTCCGGGGGCCGGTTGAATCCCATGAGCCATGCCAGGATTTCTTCATAGTCGGCGTGGCCGGAATAGCCGGTAATATTTTCAATGGCAGCGTTTACAGGGATATGTTGGCCGTGAATTTTAACTGTGGGTTTCCCTTCGAGAATGGTACGGCCACGGGTGCCATAGGCCTGCCAGCCGATAAACAGTACGGTGTTCTGTTTGTCGCCCAGCCGGTGTTCCAGGTGATGGAGTATTCGGCCACCGGTAGCCATACCACTGGAGGATATGATGATGCCTGGGCCTTTCTGATTGTTAATAGCCTTGGATTCTTCCCGGGTCCGGCAGACCCGTAGTTTTTTCGGCTGGAAGAGTTCTTTGTGCTCCAGTGCCAGCCGCCGGTTTTTCAGGTTCAGATCCGGGATGTGTTCGCTAAAAACATGGGTAGTGGCAATTCCCATGGGAGAGTCAATGTACACCGGGAGAACAGGGAGCCGCCTTTCCTCTTCCAGCCGGCGGATGGTGTACAGCAGGGTCTGGGTACGCCCCACGGCAAAGGCGGGAACAACCAGCATTCCCCCTCTGTCCACACTTTCCAGGATCACCCGGACCAATTCGTCATCGGAGGGGTTGGCGCCGTGGCGGCGGTTCCCATAGGTGGATTCCAGAATCAGGTAGTCCACGTTGTAAATCTGGGTGGGGTCCCGCAGTACCGGCCGATCCGGGCGGCCCAGGTCACCGGAAAACAGGATCTTCCGTGCCTCATCGTTGTGACCCCGCTTGATGTCAACAAAAGAGGAGCCGAGAATATGCCCGGCATCCCGGAATTTAACACGGGTGTTGTCGTCCAGATGAATTTCATCCCCGTAATGAACAGTGTGAAACCGCGATAATACTGCCTCGGCATCCGCCGTAGTGTATAACGGCAATGCCGGAGCATGGCGGGTAAATTTTTTCTTGTTTGCCCACCTCGCGTCTTCTTCCTGGATGTGAGCGCTGTCTTTCAGCAGGATGCTGCAGAGTTCTCCGGTGGCATGAGTGGCGTAAACGTTTCCATTAAATCCTTCCCTTTTCAGCTTGGGAAGATAGCCGGAGTGATCCAGATGGGCGTGGGTCAGGAAAACGCCATCAATCCGGCTTGGCGAAAACGGGAACTTTTCCCAGTTTTTCAGGCGATTCTGTTTTCGTCCCTGGAACAAGCCGCAGTCAATTAGAATCTGTTTATTCCCGAGATCCAGCAAGTGTCGGGATCCGGTTACTGTTCCGGTTGCGCCGTAAAATGTGATGGCAGTCATTTTGTCTCCTTTCCGGCCTGATTTGCCGAACTTGCAATGAATTTTACTGAAAAAATGAGTTTTTCTCGTTATTTATAGTGAAAACTGGAGCCGCCAAGAAACTCCCGCAGAATGGATGTGGGTGGAATAAACCGGGAAGAGAGTGGCTTGAAGTAGGAGAGAAACTTCAGTAGCCTTTTGACTTCCGCGAATTCCGGCTGGTTTTGATACACCGCTTCCAGCAGGGGTTCCGCATATTCCTTCAGCACCGCCAGTTCATAGAGCAGTGCAGAGTTGAACATGATGTCTGCGTTTTCCTGGTAGGGAAAGATGTTTTTTTCTTCTCCCTTTCTGACCGAAGGCCAGCGGCTGAGGGTTTCCAGCGCACTGTGACCGCGATATTTGTGATCCCGAACCATGCGCCGGATCAGACGGTTGTCCGTAGTGGGAATGCGGTTTTGACCGTCCACTGAAATCTGCGTCAGGGCAGATACATATACCTTGTATGTGAGTGCGTCATCAATATCCGGGATGAGTTTGGGATTCAATCCGTGAATACCTTCCACAATGATTACGTGTTTCGGGCTGATCTGCAATGTCTGGCCATCCGGCATGGATTTCCCGGATTGAAAGTCGTAACGGGGTAGCTGAACCTTTTCCCCTGCCAGAAGAGCATTGAGATTTCGGTTGAAAAGTTTGACGTTCAGTGCTTCCAGTGCCTCAAAGTCGAAATCGCCGTTTTCATCCTTCGGGGTTTTGTCCCGGTCAACAAAGTAGTTGTCAAGAGATATGGCCACCGGTTTCATTTCCGCGACTTTCAATTGCACACCGAGCCGTTTGGAAAAGGTGGTTTTTCCCGATGAGGACGGTCCGGAGATCAGCACAATTCGAATCCGATCCCGTTCCCGGCTGATGCGATCCGCCATCTGGGCGACTTTTTTTTCCTGTAATGCTTCGGCAATGCGAATAATTTCCTGCCCGTGGTTGGAATCCTCAATGCAATCGTTGAGATTGCAGACGTAGCCGAGGTTAAGAATTTCGGCCCACTGCTTGTGTTCCTGGAAAATTTCAAACATTTTGTCCTGGGGAACCACATCTTCCAGTTTTATCGGGTCAGATGAGCGGGGGAAGCGAAGGAGCATTCCGTCGTAGTACGGAACCAGGTCAAATACAGGGATATCTGAGGTTGAGGGCACCAGGTAACCGTAAAAATACCCGATGGTGTCATCCAGGTAATACACCGAAGTATAGAGTTCCACCCTGTCCCGGAAAAGCTGTGCTTTTTCTTCCATTCCCACTTTGTGGAAGAGTTCCACTGCTTTTTCCGTTTCCATCTCCACGCGCCGAAATGGCATGTCGTTTCTAATTAAGGCCTTCATATGTTCCCTGAGCCTGGAAATTGTGTCCCGGCTCAATTTGTCGGATAATCCGTCAATTTCGCAGTAAAATCCCTTGGAAACCGAGTGCTCAATGGTCAGGAAGGCGTTGGGGAATAAATCTCGAACCGCTTTGTGGAGAATAAAACAAAGGGAACGGACCACCATGCGCATACCGTCGGGATGCGTGATGTCAATGAACCGTACCCGTTTGGGTTTGAAGATATTGTAATCCATTTCCTTCAGCTCATTATTGACCATCGCACCGATAATGGGGTATTCGGTCTGAATCTTCAATTGATCCGCGATCTCAGCTAGTGACGTTCCCAGTTCCCACTGTCTCTTTTCCCTTATGTTTTCGCAATGGATTTCAATCATTCGCCGCATGCTATGTCCTCCCGGATTCTTTCCCTGTCTTTACTCAACCTTGCTTTTTGCTCAACCTTAACCTTTTCCCTTCATTTTTCAGGTAAATGGGCAAGTTCTCTGTATTTCATGTACACTTTCGGATCGTCCATCGGGGCCTTGACTACGGAGACTGCGGCGATTTTGCCATGAATTTTCTTGAACACCGGGTAATAGCGTTCTTTCTGATAGGGCTTCAAGTCTCCCAGGGGCAGAGAAAGCAGGTCTTCACCAAGGACACTGTTATCCGCCGCATATTGGCGGACCCGGAGTGTCAGCACGCTCAGTCCCATTTCTGAGTTGCGGTTTTCCACTGAGATTTCCATGTTGACAGCAATAGGCGTGCCAGTGTCGTCGGATTTGACATTGAAACCCAGAAGCTCGACTCTATAGCCGGATCGATAGTTAATCGCCCTCTCCACCGGGCTCATGGAAGTACATCCGGCCAGCCCGCCAATGAGAATGGTCAATGCAATGAGTTTGCGAATCATGTTTCCTCCTGTTATGCAAAATCTTTTATCCATGTTTTATTGTACACTATTGACGCATCAGTTTTTCTGCCATATCTTATGGCTTGGAATTTGGAATGTACGATTGTGGAGGTAGTGATGACAACAAAGAAGAAGGAATTTAAGTCCGAAGTCAGTCAATTGATGAATATCCTTGCCCATTCCCTGTACAAAGACAGGGAAATTTTTCTGCGGGAACTGGTGTCAAACAGCATTGACGCATTGAACAAGGTCAGAATCAGGGAGTTATCGGATGAGCCGTTCAAGGACAGGGACGGAGAGCTGAAGATTGAAATTGAGGCGGATGAAAAAAGCCGTGTTCTGATTGTCCGGGATACAGGAATAGGAATGAACGAGGAAGAACTGGTGGAAAACATCGGAACCATTGCCCATTCCGGCTCAAAAGCTTTCCTGGAAAAACTGGGAGACAGCAATGACGCGAAAGAGCTGATCGGTCAATTCGGTGTTGGATTTTATTCGGTGTTCATGGTGGCGGAGCATGTAACAGTGCTGAGCCGATCCACCCGACAGGAAGACAGGGCGGCCATGTGGATGTCGGACGGCCGGGACAGCTTTGAAACTGAAGAAATTGCAGAGGATCGACCCAGAGGAACGGAAGTAAAGCTGAGAATGAGGGAAGACGCAGCAGAGTTTTTGAAACCGGAACGATTGAAAGCGGTTATCGGCCGGTATTCTTCCTTTTCTTCATTTTCCATATCGGTGAACGGTGAGAAAGTGGAGCAGGAAAAGCCCCTGTGGCAGGTGCAACCATCCCAGGTAAAAGATGATCAGTACAAGTCATTTTACAGTTACCTGTCCCACGGAGAATCAGAGCCGCTGACATGGCTTCATCTCCATTCCGATGCCCCGGTGGATCTGAAGGCCATGCTCTATGTGCCTTCCTATTCAATGATGAAATTGGGGTTTGAGGATGAAGGCGGTGTTCGGCTATACTGCCGGAAAGTGCTCATTGAAGATAAAAGCGAAGATCTACTTCCCGGCTGGCTGCGGTTCCTTCGGGGTGTGGTGGATTCCGAGGATGTGGAACTGAACGTGGCAAGGGAAACGATTCAGAACAATCCCGTCATTCGGAAAATCCGCAAGACGCTGGTTTCCCGGGTGGTGAAGCATTTTGCGAAGGTTCTGAAAAAGGACCGGGAGACCTTCGAAAAAATATTTGACGAATTCGGCGTTTATCTCAAAGAAGGAATCGTAAGGGAAGACCCGGAGAAAGAAAGGCTTGCAGGGCTGATGCTTTTCAATGTGGATGCTGAAGAAAAACGGATGACTTTCGATGAGTATATGGAGAAGACACCCGAGAAGGGCAAAATCTATTACCTCACCGGTGGTGAACGGAAGCTGTTGGAAAAGAGTCCCCACCTGGAGCTTTTCCGAAAAAAGGGAATCCCGGTCCTGTTGTTGCCCGCTCCGGTGGATGAGTTTGTTGTGACCCATCTCCACAAATACAAAGATGCGGAATTGACATTGATTACCCGGGAAGATGCGGTGGTGAATTCAAAAGAGGAGCAAAAAGATAAGAAAGAAGATGATGCCTTCCTGGTAAAGATGAAGCAATTGCTGGAAGACCGGGTGTCGGATGTGCGCTATTCAGACAGGTTGGTGGACAGCGCTTATTGCGTTGTGTCTCCCAAAGATGGGCTGAGCAGTTCAATGGAGCAGATGATGCGGGCCATGAATCAGGAATTCCAGTCGGGGAAACGGATTCTGGAACTGAACCCTGCACATCAACTGGTCAAGGCAGTCCGGGATGTCGTAGTCTCAGGCGAAAAAGCCGAATTGTCGGAACTGATGGCGAACCAGTTGCTGGACAATGCGTTGCTTTTGGACAACCAGGCACCGGATGTAAATGAGATGGTGAATCGAATCAACCAGTTGCTGCAGAGTATGGCGACGGGGAACCATGATTGACCTTTTTATTGTACAATGGGATGGCATAGGATTTGCATCGCATAAAGATAGAAATGGACACAGGAGGTCTGTGATGAGAAAAAGAGCTTCATTTTTTTCAGTACTGTTGTTTATGGCACTGCCGTTGATTGCCGGGCAGGCGAAAAAAGTAGACCTTCGGGATTATGCGGCCGGTAGAATCCGATTTGCCCAGGGAGATGGCGCCAGGTGTACTTTTGGCAACAAGACATTTGCTCCTCTTATGGACTATCTGGTTTTGCTGGGTGCCACCTTTGAGACCAATAACAGCCGTCTGGAGGTGGTTGGCCTGAACAAGAACCTGTACTGGTTTGATAAAGCGACCGACTTCTATTTTGAATCGATTGACCCCGGGGGCGACACCACGCGGCTTTTTCTCGGCAAAGGCTCCTTCGTTGTGGAAACTAATTTGCCCTTTACTATGATTTCAGGGGCCGGATCTGTGTATTTTCCTGCAAACGGCCGATATCAGGTCATGAAGAACGCCTTTGGTAAAGATAAAGTGTATGTAACAACACTGAAGGGCGAGCGTCCTGTAGTCGTTAAAAAGTCGACAATTTTCAGTAGAATTAAACTGGAAAAGCAGGAGAATCCGGAACTTAGTGCCTGGGTGACCAATCGGGAAGACAACTGGAAGAGAACGCTGATGCGGGCCAATGTCTTTTCCAATGTAGACAAGATGCCGCCTTATGCGGCTTTTACCGGAAACGATGGGAAGCGGCACTGGAAAAAGGTAACGGACACCACTCCGCTTTACCGGATGAGTGGAATGCTTTCAGGGAACTGGCTGATGTTTAACCCGGCCATGCTTCGGGCCACAGGGCTATGGACACCGTATGCCACATATATGGATGATTTTCAGATATCTCTCTTTTTTGCAACCCGTCAATGGAACTCTGTTCGTTGGGCATGGAGTGTTCCGTTGGGATGGCATGCGGAATACTATTGGGATCCTCTGGCAGGATTTGGTGCGGAAAATCGCTTTTCGCCTATGATGGTGGACAATGTTCTGGCAGATTACTGGATCTGGGGTGATTACTGGCGGGGTTGGATCGGCGACGCATTTTATGATCAGGGCAGAGACGTGAACGGCATGAATTATCTTTACGGTTCCTACTACCAGAACCCCAGGCGTTCGAGGCCTGTAGAGTATTATCCCGGACTTGGGGATAGGGGAAGAGAGGGATTCAGAAGAAGATTGGCAGACAATCATATTATTCATTCACACAGATGGATCACCTCGAATATTACAGATCGAATCCGAACCCGTGTGGATCGCAGTCTCCGTACACAAAGGCAGGCTCATAAACTCAATGTCAGCCATTCTCGTATTGTCAGGGCCAGACAGATTGTTGTCCGGCGACGGATCCGGGGAACTCGAATGGGCGGTAATCGGTCAGGAACCGGGTATACTGTTGTCGGGCGTTCGTATGCAAACAGTTCAGTTACACCAACCGGGATGACTTCAACGCGGTCAAGTGGTGGAGGCGGTTCTTTTTCCGGAAGGGTACGGGTCGTTTCTCCCGGTCATTGATATTTAAAGGAATTGTGCAAATATAAGGGGCGGAATTTACCGCTCCTTATTTATTTCTCGGTAATCTTAAGAACCCCGATATACTTGAGGTTTCTATATTTCTGGGCATAGTCAAGGCCGAATCCAATGACAAACTCATCCGGAACATCAAATCCGTTGTAATGAATCGGAATGTTTACCAGCCGTCTGGAAACCTTGTTCAGCAATGTGCAGATCCTGATATTCTTCGGGCTTCTCGCCCCTAATACTTTCACGACTTCCCGGAGGGTGTAACCGGTGTCGATAATGTCCTCCACGATGATTACATTTTTCCCGTTGATATCCTCATCCAGATCTTTGAGGAAACGAACTTCTCCTGAAGATTCGGTGTCATTTCCGTAGGAGGTGACGCTCATGAAGTCCATGTGGCAATTGACTGTGATTTCACGGGCCAAGTCGGAAAGGAATACGACAGAGCCCTTCAGAAGACCCACGAGTATGACGGTTTCTCCGGAAAAGTCATTGCTGATCTGGCGGGCCAGTTCTTTTATCCGTATCCGAAGTTGTTCTTCAGAAATCAGTGTTCTTTCAATTTCTTCGACATGTTCCATGTTTACCCCTCTTTCTGGCACTTCCGCTTTCAGTTCAAGCGAGTGGTGAATCATTCATGGTATATTTGTAGCATATCCCGGTTGTCATGACCACTGGAATTCATGAAGGAATTATTGAAGGTTTGGTGGCGGAAAGATGAATGTAGAAAAAAACAACATTTGCAGAGAAAAACAACAGTATAGTTAATCTATTGATATTATTGTAGAACCATTCAATATGGTTTCGTAGTGTTGGAAATTACATCAAATGGCCTTAATTGCCGTTTTGGGGTGAAAATTGATAATTAAAACAAAACAAATGGGATCTCAGGGTTGGCACGGGCATTGCATTATAAATGGGCGTCGGGCGAAAGCCCAGGATCATTGAAATAACAAACGGCGAGAGCCGATAGGAGGAATGAAATGGTTGCTTTGTTAGTACTTTTCACGATTGTAGGATGTCTGGTAACGGATTCAATCTTATTGTCAGTGCGTGAGCATAGAGCGGTAACGGCAGGTCAGATAGCAACGGTTGGCGAACACGCTATGGTCTTTGCCCAGGACGGCGGTGAGCCGGTCAAGGCCGAGAAGGAAGAGGATCGCGAAGTGGAATGGGAAGACGTATCGAAGAAATAGACGAATCAGCAAACAAAAAGCCCGGAACTGAAAGGTTCCGGGCTTTTTTTATTCAAATTTAGAAAATCACTGTATAAAAAAATGTCCTGCTCTTTGTCTTTCTGTACTCATCACCCATCGGGTGAGTAGGAGTAGGAGTAGGAGTAGGAGTAGGAGTCGGGGCAAGAAAAATCAGAGAGTTGACCATTCCCTGTCTTTTGATTTACCCATCACTCATCACAGTGCCGGAGGCACGGCATCACCCATCACTTCTCTTCATGATTCTATTCCTTTTCCAGTATTTCCAGTTGAACAAGGGTGAAATCATCTTGATACTGGCCGCCTGCCCATTGATTGGCCAGATCCCGAAGGCCGCTGAGGGAAGCTCCCGGGCGTGCCAGGTACTGACGGATACGGCCGGTTCCAAATAATTCTCCTCTTGGCCCTTCTGCTTCTGAAATGCCGTCGGTGAACATGAAAATGCGATCCCTGAGAGATAGGGATACTGTCTGTTGTGGGAATTGGACCTCAGGATCAATGCCCAGAAGAAACCCCTTGGGTGCCAGGGGTAGTATCTGGCCGTCCTGCCTGCAGAGATAAGGTGCGGGATGTCCCGCCCGAACAAAGGACATGCTGGAGCCATCTGGAGACAATGAGCCGAGAAAGACGGAGGCGAAGTGTTCTTCAGAGGTGGTGCTCACAATGTCCCGATTGATTTTCTCCGCGATGACGGAAGGGGAAGATGTGGTGGCGGCGGCCTGAATAAACGATAATTTAATCATGGCGGAAATAACCGCTGCGACTATTCCATGACCAGTCACATCTGCTACAAAAAAGACGATTTGTCCATCCCCGGCTTTTCGAACATCAAAGATGTCCCCCCCGATATGGATAGTGGGTTGATAGATGGAGGTTAACCGGATGCCGGGGCTGACATTCCCATCCGGTGGAATCAGGGATTCCTGGAATCGGGCAGCCAGTTGCAGTTCGTTTTCCATGGCGGCTTTATAGCGCTCCAGTTCCACATTTTTTTCCACAACTTCGTTCTGGAGGGCTTTGATACGCATGGCGGAGTTGACACGTGCAACCAGTTCTTTCACATTGAAGGGTTTCGTGATGTAGTCATCCGCTCCGATCTTGAGACCTTGTACCTTGCTGTCTATCGTGGTTTTGGCGGTCAGCATGATAAAGTATGGGTTGCTGAATTCCGGTCTCGTTTTTACCTGTTTGCAGAATTCGATTCCATCCATGTTCGGCATCATCAGGTCTGAAATAATGAGGTCCGGTATGGTTTCCGTCATTACGGACAGAGCTTTCAATCCGTCTCCTGCAGTCAGGGTTCGATATCCCTCCTTCTTCAGGTACAGATTCAGAATATCCGTAATTCGTACCTCATCGTCAACGATGAGGATGGTACCTTTTTCATCCACCTGATCAGATCTCGAAGTATTTGTCCAGGCCGGTCTGATTCATGATGTTGCGGACAGTTTCGGTAACATTGTTTATTTTGAAACTGCCATTACGTTTAACCATCGTGTTCTTGATGGAAACAAGCAGGCCAAGGCCGCTGGAATCCACAAACCGAACGCCGGTCAGGTCAAAGGTAAGGTGTTTCAACGGAAATTCTGACAGGATCGCCTTTACCCGGTTTCGCAGTTCACCGGCATTTTCAAAGGTGATTTTGCCGTCCAGGCTCAAAGTGGCTTGTTCGCCGGAGATGTTTTCGGTCCATTCAATCATGTCTGCCTCCAGTTTTTCCTGACATGCAGGGTTTTACCGTTGTCTTGAAAACAAATTTCGTCTGCCGTTTGTTTCAGAATATAAATCCCCCGGCCCATTTCACTTTCCGGGGACGGGGGTTGGTCTCGATCCAGTTCCGATTGGTAGTCAAACCCTTTTCCACTATCGGAGATACTCAATTCTCCGTGATCGTGAAAGAGAAATAGTCTCATGGTGGATTGTCGGCTCAATAATTCAGGATGAGCTGTGGCGACTTCCTGCTCATATTCATGGAAGGTTTTGCTGGTCCGAACCGAATCGGGCACGCAAAGGTTACCGTGGTAGACAGCGTTGGAAACCGCTTCATGGATAATGAGAAGCATGGGGCTCAGGTATTCCGGTGGCACCATGGGGATTTTATAAAGGACGTGTTCTGAAAAGGACATTATCCATTCAATATGGCTTCGCCGACTTTCAAAAGTACTGGCCAGTATCAGCGACTGAAGAGCAGTGTCATGGAGGTAGTCCACAACACGATTGAAAAAATGGGCGTAATTTTCAAGATTGTCACTGAAATCCAGTGTTCGTGGGCCGTGTTTCCCGGTCATTTCAAGTTGCAGGGCAACGGTTGCAGTTTCCATATTTTCCATTATATGGGAAGGTTCCCTTCCAATCAATAGATGTTTCTATTTCATGGGTGCTGTGTTAAACTGTCATGACTTGGTAACGTCTATATGTGGAGGTCCTCATGAAAATCTACGAATCAAAAGATATCAGAAATCTCGCGCTGGCTGGCCACGGTGATACAGGCAAAACTTCCCTGACAGCAGCGATGTTGCACAATGCAGGCATAACAAATCGTCTGACCCGTGTGGATGACGGAAATACTGTTACTGACTATGATGCAGAAGAAGTGAAGAGAAAGATTTCATTGAGTACGGGTCTTTGCTATTTTGAACGTAACAAGAAAAAAGTAAATGTGCTGGATACACCTGGTTATGGAAACTTTTTTCCGGAATCCAGAGGATCTTTCCGGGTTTGTGATGTGATGGCATTCATGGTTTGTGGTGTTTCCGGTGTGGAAGTACAGACTGAGAAGGCATGGAAAATTGCCAGGGAACTGAAAAGGCCGGGTATTTTTATTA
>JAADJC010000131.1 GCA_013151025.1 Acidobacteriota bacterium | reverse complement strand
AAGGTAAGCAGCCTGCCGCTTTTGTCCACAATAAACTTTGGACGGTAATTGATGACAGTCTCAACCATTGAGATCGGTGCCGGGTCCAGCGGGGTGTCGGCGCGGCCCAGTTTGCCAACCGCCGTTTCCACCTCCGGTATCTGCTGAAACAACATGTCCTGTTTCTGCAGCATATCCAGGGCCTCTCCGATGGAGGCATGGGTGGATGTCGTCGGCATGTAGAGGTAAGAACCTTCGTCCAGCGGAGGCATGAATTCCTTACCGAGCCCGGGAAAGGCGTGGACAATCCGGGAAACCGGTTTCCAGTTCTTCAGCGCCTTCGGCAGCCAGCCAAAATATCCGTTGAATCCGAACCACACCAGGCCGCCAAACAGGACGATCGCCAATGGAATCGAGAGAAAAAGAGCACGATGATGAAGCGCCCAACTCAGAATTGAGGGGTAGAGCCACTGAAAAACCTGGAAAAATCCCAGGATACCGCCAATGAGCAGGACAACAAAAACCATATTGACCAGATCTCCCCGTTCCGGACCCAGGGGCATCCAGTGATGGGCCAGAAAAGCTGCGACCAGCAGGGCCGCAAGGCCGTTGACCAGCCAGGGCTTGTGTTTCCGTACAATTTCAGGAAGTTTGTTTTCCACAAAGGGCAGACCCCCCAGCAAAACCAGCACGATACCGGTGAGAATTGAGATTTTCACCATCACGAGAATTCCGGCCAGTATTGTCAAAATAGAAAGAACCCGGTAATTATATTTGCGTTTCATCCTCGCGGCAACAAAAAGCTCCGCCAGTGCGGGGAGTACAATCAATGCCACAATGATAGATGCGACAAGGGCAAATGTCTTTGTAAATGCCAGTGGTTTAAATAGCTTACCCTCTGCAGCCGTCATGGTGAATACCGGCAGAAATCCGACGACGGTTGTGGATACTGCGGTCAGTACCGCGCCCCCCACTTCAGACGTGCCCCTGAAAACGACTGCCAGGCGGCTTTCGGACGGGTCCGCTTCATCGAGATGTTTCAGGACATTCTCCACCACCACAATTCCCATGTCCACCATTGTCCCGATGGCGATGGCAATCCCCGACAATGCCACAACATTGGCATCCACTTTGAATACTTTCATGGCAATGAAGGCCATCAGTACCGCCAGCGGCAGGAGGCCGGAAATTAAAAGGGAGCTCCTGAAGTGCATGGCCATAATCAGCACAATAATAATAGTAATGAGGATTTCCTCGGTGAGCGCCGTATTCAGTGTGCCGAGAGTCTCATAAATGAGGCCGGTACGGTCATAAAAGGGGACAACGGTTATCTGGCTCACTGTCCCGTCTTTCAGTGTTTTTCTCGGCAATCCCGGTGCGATTTCCGCTATCTTTTTCTTGATATTCTTGATGACCCGCAGCGGATTGTCTCCATAGCGGACCACAACGACACCGCCCACCGCTTCGGCACCTTCTTTATCCAGCGCGCCACGGCGAAGTGCCGGCCCGATGGCAACATGCCCAATGTTTTTCACATAAATGGGCACATTCTCCACTGATTTTATTACGGTGTTTTCCAGGTCTTTCACCGATTTGACAAAGCCGATCCCACGGACCACGTATTCCACGCGATTGATTTCAATACTTCGGGCGCCAACATCAATGTTGCTGTTTTTTACCGCCCTGTACACATCCATCAATGAGACACCGTAAGCCCGCATGGCATCCGGATCCACATCAATCTGGTATTCCTTGACAAAGCCGCCGATTGAGCCCACCTCGCTGACACCGTCTGCGGACAAAAGGGCGTATTTCACTATCCAGTCCTGCGCCGAACGAAGTTCCTGCAAATCCCAGCCGCCGGTGGGGTTCCCGTTTTTGTCACGGCCCTCCAGGGTGTACCAGAAAATCTGGCCCAGCGCGGTGGAATCCGGGCCCAGTATGGGTTTCACTCCGTCCGGCAGCGAACCGCCGGGGAGACTGTTGAGTTTCTCCAAAATCCTTGTACGGGACCAGTAGAATTCCACCTTCTCTTTAAAGATGACATAGATGGTGGAAAACCCGAACATGGAGTAGCTTCGAACGGTTTTTACCCCCGGCACACCGAGGAGTGCCACCGTCAGCGGGTAGGTCACCTGGTCTTCCACATCCTGCGGAGACCGTCCGGGCCATTTGGTAAACACAATCTGCTGATTTTCACCGATATCAGGAATAGCATCCACCGGCACCGGATCACGGGGCAGCCCGCCCAACTTCCAGTCAAAGGGCGCCACCATCCCTCCCCAGAGCAGCGTGCCAATGATGAACAGCAGCACAATCAGTTTGTTCCGGAGAAAGAACAGTATGATTTTATCCAGAATGGATTTGGCCTCCGGAACTTTATTTTCATTTTTCATCATGCCCCTCCCGCCGCTTCATGGAGCTTTTCCTCAAGGGAACCGCATTTGAACATTTTGCTGCCGAAATACGGATTCGCCGTACCATCCTTCTGCTGTAACCAGTCCGCCCCCTCTCCGAAGGCCATGGGGCAATGGAAGCGATATACCGCAAGTTTCCCGCGATAATCAACAGCTTTAACGGTTTCTATCAGTACATTCGAAACATCCCGGAAAGCGGCACGGGCCCCGTCAAGGGATTTGGACTGCGCCAGTTTCAGGGTTGCAGCCTTCAACCTGCCATGGTGGGGCATCCACGCCAAATGCAGGGACTGGCCCATCCGGCCCATATCAATCCCGGAAAGGGTTTTTGCAATTGCCTTCCCCGCTTTCTTTGCCTTTTCGGCATTATCCCGGCTCAGGGCATCCGCTCCCTCAAAATATGCTTTCAAAATGGCATCCACCTGTGAAAGCAGGGGATCTGCGTCAATCACCGGGCGGGAAGAAACACTTTTCACCCCGGACGAAGAACTGCTTTTTGTCTCCAACGAAACTTTTGCCGGGGAACTGCCTCTGGCAGTATCCGGCTTCTCTCCCATGTTCATCCCGGCATGACCGGCCATGGGCGCTCCCCCTGCCGGATACATCATGGAGGGTTTGGCCTGAATCTGCAGCTCGGAGTCAATCTTGAAATTCCCTTTCACGACGACTTTTTCGCCTTCTTTCAGTCCATTCAATACAATGTACCCGCCGTCCACACGGGGACCCAGGGTAATTTCCCGCCCCTCAAAGGTACCGGGCTTACCCGGTACCGCCACATACACAACAGCCCGGGTTCCCGTCAAAAGCGGTGCGGACGCCGGGACAACAAGGGGCAGGGTTTCCGTTTTTGTGGAGCCATCCGCCACCTGTCCCATTTCATTCAGTTCAGCCTGTACCACAGCGTGCACAAACATGTCGGGCTTCAACAAACCCTCTTTGTTGGGCACATTGGCCCGAACACGGATGGATCGGGTTTTCGGATCCAGAATCGGGTCAACAAACACCACCTGGCCGTCAAAAGTCCTGCCGGGATAGGCTTCCACGTGAAATTTCACTTTCTGAGCCTCACGAACCCATTGAATATCCGATTCGTACACATTTAATTCCAGCCAGACGGCTGACAGATCTGCCACCCGGTACATGGGCTCACCCACCTTCACATAGGAACCCTCAACCACATTCCGGTGAACCACAATCCCGGTTAGGGGGGCACGGACTGCCACATGGGTGGACAATGTCCCCCTGGATTCAACCTGAAAAATCTGTTTTTTGCTCAATCCGAGAAGCTCCAGCTTCCTGCGAACAGCTTCCAGCCTCTTTCCGGTTACTTTTGTTCCCCGCTCTCGGTCCGACTTCAGCGCCTGAAGCAATTCCTGCTGGGCTGCGTACAGATTCGGGCTGTACAGGCTCACCAGCCTGTCGCCTTTTTTCACGAACGCGCCGGTGTAGTTTACAAACATCCGGTCAATTCGGCCGCCAATCCAGGCGGAAATCGTCTTCTCCCGGGTCTCGTCATAATCCACCTTGCCCACCATACGGATTTTATGGACTGCCGCCTTCCGAACAACCGGAGCGGTTTCAATCTCTGCCAGCTTTTGCGCTGTTTCCGACAACTTCAATTGCCGGGGCCCCGCTTCCCCGGCCTGATCCGTAGCGGGAATCAAATCCATGCCGCAGATGGGGCACGGCCCGGGCTTGTTCATGCGAATCTGCGGGTGCATGGAGCAGGTCCAGACGGTGGCACCCCGGCCGTGGGACTCCACAGTGTGCACCACAGGAGCGGGTGAGGTTGAGGAAGAGCTGCCGCTAAAGACATAGCCGAGAAAAAAAGCCGCAAAAGCGGTAATCAGTATCAGTTTCCAGTTATTTTTCAATTTGCTCCACATCATCGATTCTCCTTTGTTTTGTCGGATTCTGTCTGTTTTGTGCCTGATTTCCGGGCAACAGCAGAAGAAGTGCCCGTCGCCCCTGAAACCAGCGGCAATGTCGTAATCCGTTCCATTCCCGCCAACGCCTTCAGCCCGTCTGCCCGCGCCTGTTCCATCCCCAGCTCCAGCGCCAGCAGCGTCCGCTCCGTATCAATGATGTCCAGAAAGCTGTCGCTTCCGGACTCGTAACCCCGAACCGTCACAGTCAGCGAATCCCGGGTATCGGGAATCAATTTGTCCCGGTACAACCGGAGCTTTCGAACCGCATCCTCGTATTGAAACTCAAGGAGTGCCAATCGGCTGACCACGGCATTTTCCCGGTTCACCCGGACCCGTGTCGCCGACACAAATGCCTCGGAAGCCGCCATTTTCAGCATCCGGTACTTCTTCCGGTTCAGCGGAAGCGTCAACCCGAACGTCAATACCACCGGGTCTTTTCCGCTCCCGTTTACACCGTCCATCCGGGCAGGCCCGGTCTGAATGAAGTCCAGCCCCACCTTGAAATCGGGGTAAAAGTTCTTTTTTGAAAGAGAAATGGCAAATTTTCGTTCCCGAACCCGATTGTCCAGGACTTTTAATTCCGGATTATCCGATGAAACAGCTTTTCTCAGCTGTTCCCGGGTGTAGGGAATGGCCTCCGGCAGATTCAGCCCAAGGGCCGCATTTCCCTCAAAATCACTGCCGGACGGCCGGTTCAAAATCCGGTTCAATTCTTCAATTACCGGTTCCTTTGCCGCCTTCAGAGTATTCAGCCGGTCTTCCAGGCGGGAGAGCTCCACCTGTACCCGGATCCAGTCAGAGAGTTTCGCCGTGTCTGTTGTGTACCTGGACTGCATAAGAGACTCCCACTCCTGCAGCAACGCAACATGCTCTGCAGTTACATCTATTGCCCTGCCCAGATACAATAGCCGGAACACCTGTATTTTGAAATCCGAGAACAGCCGATTTTGCAAATCCTCAAATCGGCGTTTCGCAGCTTCGGCCCCTGCAGCCGCCATATCCCCTTTCAGCTTCAACTTTCCCTTCCATGGCAGGCCCTGGCTGATTCCGAGACGCGCCTGCTGCGGGCCAACCCTCGTTTCCACTTCCTGCAGATACACACCGACAGTCAGCGTTGGGTCCGGTAATGCTCCTGCCGGTTGTACCAGAGCGGCCTTTGACCGCCAGATCGCCATCGCCGCCTGCAGATCGGGATTATTTTCCACAATTTCATTATAATAAGCCTGTAGAGCCGGATTCCCGGCCGCCACAATCAAAGAAGATTGTTCAAGGCCTTCGGCCATAGAAACCGGCAATCCTGTAAATCCGAACACATATACAATGATTATAAGATTTCTGAATTTCATATTGAAACCCCCGTTCAGTATTCGCACATTTCTAATGGCAAGAGTCATGCCAACAACAAAAATTTGTATAACTAATTATTTTACAAATAGTTACAGAATGCAGGCTGATTCAGAGGGTCAACAGCTTCTGGCGACACGCAGTCAGTTTCTGACCACCCGCGGCACACGGGCCGCAATTTCCCGCGCAAACAATCCCACCCTGGCAAACTTCCTCCCCTTGTGTTCGCGGCACTTCAACCCGAGGTGTCTTTAGCTGCGCCTTGGAGACCACAGCATGAAGCCAGAGCAGTTGGGGTTGAGTTATGAATGCTGTTCTCTCATAGTCAGTGGTAAGGAAAATGGAGTAAGGTCCGCCAGCTCTTCGGTTCGGGATACAAAGCAGGAGCAGGGCAGGAGTCAGAAAGGGAACGAAAACAAACTTCTCCCACGCTGACGCGTGGGAGAAATCAGAATTTTATGGTTTTGATGTTGATACCGGCCTGCTGCATACGGAGCAGGGAACCGGCGATGTTGGTGAGCATGAGAAGTTTGAGGTTCTGCTTTGCCATGCGCTGGGCATCCATGGGCGGGAGAAAGCTCAAAGTGGACATATCCACAGTTTTTGAAAAATCAAGACTCAAGTCCAGGGAAATAGACTGACCCAATGCATTGTCGAATTGAAGAGAAACGGCACTGAATTCGCCAGTGGATGAATAAGAGATGGACGCCTGACCACTGCCTGCCACACCGGCTGCGTTTCCACTTACATCGAGGCGAAGGGGACGGCGGGTTTTGCTGTCATAAGTGAATGTGATTTCAGAATTTATGTTTTCTTCCGGATTTTCATAAACGATACGAACCGGCATAAAGTCTTTTTTGCGGATGGTAAAGGTAATCTTGCCCCGTTTCCAGAAAGTAATCAGTGCATTCAAATTCTGCACTCGTGCCCGCGCTTTCCTCCGTGTTCCTTCTTTGAATGGTGTTGAAACGGTAACGGTATAACATTTATTCGCACCGTAAACAACCTCAGGACCAAGCTGAAAGTTCCACCTTCCGGAAGTGAGGAAATCCGACCGGATGTTATTTAACTTCCTGATAAAGTAAGTGTAAAAATTCAACGCGTGAGAAGTTGTGCTCTTGTTTGTCACAGAATATGCATTGAAATCCGTGGAGTAGAGAATTTCCCGGCGACTGGTTTTTGCTATTGTGGCATCTCCCATGTCCCCGGAAAAATCAAGCTTACTCCTGCCATCGGGAAGCACAATTCCATCCATTCCGAATGAAAAACTCAGGTTGGTGTTGATCATCTGAAGTTTACGGGAAACAGTGGATGGCGGCGTGGTAACCGATACGTTTCCGGAAACCGCCATCTGTTTTTTGTCCCGGTAGCCGGTGGCAAAAACATTCTGTTCCACCGCCCGAAACATTTTTTTCAACAGAAGCTGCGGACGATCTCCTGCTTTGGAGCTGAAACAGATAGCCAGAACACTTAGAATGATGATTATTGTTTTCTTCATAGCCCTTCAAATCGCCCCCTCCCGAAAGAGGGGGCGGATAGAATTAATTTACAAAAGACGCACCGGTATCCAGCGCTTTTTCGTTCAATGGAATCATGTGGTGATACCGTTCCGGCAATACTTTTTTCAAAGCCTTCAGAATAGTTTCTCTTTTCAGAACCGGCTTCTTCGCCAGATAAGCTCCCAGCAGGATCATACCCATCATCCGGGGATTGCCCAGTTCATTGGCCTTTTCACTGCCGGGAATGGCCAGCACATCAATATCGGTCCGGCTGGATTTGATTTTGATGTTTGTGGCATCATAAATCAACAGACCACCGGTCTTTACTTCCGGCTCAAATTTTTCAAATGAAGGCTGATTCAACGCCACCACTGTATCAAACAGAGCCAGAATCGGGGATGAAATCGGCTCATCGGACAACGACACAATACAATTGGCGGTTCCGCCCCTCATTTCCGGCCCATAGGACGGCATCCAGCATACTTCCCGGTTTTCGATCATACCGGAGTAGGCAATGATCTGACCCATGGACAGAACGCCCTGACCGCCAAATCCCGCAAAAACAATTTCTTCTAACATATCTCACTCTCCACTGATTTCATCTTTGTACAGACCAAGTGGATAGTACGGCAGCATGTTTTCATCCAGCCATTTATTGGAATCCACCGGTGTCATTTTCCAGTTGGAAGGGCAGTTGGAAAGAATTTCAACAAAGGAAGTGCCCTTTTTCAATTCCTGGCTTTTGAATGCTTTTGTCAATGCCTTTTTCGCCTTCCGGACCCGTGCAGGGGTGTTCACCGCGACCCGTTCCACGTAGATGGTCCCCGGCAGCTGCGCCACCAACTCGGACATACGGATGGGGTAGCCGTTTGCAACCTGTTCCCTGCCCATCGGGCAGGTAGTGGCCGGCTGCCCCAGCAGGGTTGTCGGTGCCATCTGGCCGCCGGTCATGCCGTAAATGGCATTGTTAATGAAAACAATTGTGATATTTTCACCCCGGTTGCAGGCGTGAATGGTTTCGTTGGTACCAATGGCGGCCAGATCGCCGTCACCCTGATAGGTGAAAACATAATGATCCGGCATCATCCGTTTGATTCCGGTAGCCACCGCGCAGGCCCGGCCATGTGCCGCTTCCTGCATATCTATATCCATATAGTAATAAGCAAAGACTGAGCAACCTACCGGTGCCACACCTATGATATTTTCCTGAATGCCCAGCTCCTCCACAATTTCCATCACAAGTCGATGGGCGACACCATGGCCACAGCCGGGGCAATAATGCATCACCGCTTTTTTCAGTGTCTTTGGCCTTTCGTAAATTTTTTCCATATTTTCAAGGGAAACTGTAATACCCATTTCTCTCTCCTTACATCCCGATTTTACGGGCAAAGGCTTCGACCTTTTCCGAAACTTCTTCCGGCGAGTAGATCATGCCGCCCATTCTGCCGTAAAAACCAACTTCCTTCTTTCCGTTGACACCGAGGCGGACATCTTCCACCATCTGCCCGGCGTTGAGCTCCATGACAAAGAATCCCTTCACACGGTCCGCCAGTTCATTCAGCACCTTGTATGGATACGGCCACAGTGAAATGGGCTTCACCAGCCCCACTTTCAGACCCTTGTTCCGAAGAATATGCATCACCTTACTGGCAATGCGGGCAGAAAGACCGTAGGCCACCAGAACCAGATCGGCATCATCGGTTTCGTAAGTGTCGTACCGAACTTCATTTTTTTCGATTTCCCGATATGTTCTCTGGAGCTGCAAATTAACCTGCTCCATCTCTTCCGGCTTGATAAACAGAGAAGTAATGAAATTACTCTCTCTGTCTTCCGATTTTCCCCGTGTAGCCCATGAAATATCTCTACCCGGATCCGTGTAGGGCTTAAATTGAACCTTTTCCATCATCTGTCCCAATGCACCGTCCATGAGAATCATGGCCGGGTTCCGGTATTTCCACGCAAGATCAAAAGCCAGACCCATGTAATCCACGATTTCCTGAACCGTAGATGGTGCAAGGGTTATCAGCCTGTAATCGCCATGGCCGCCGCCCTTCACCGTCTGAAAATAATCGCCCTGGGAAGGCTGAATGGTGCCCAGGCCGGGACCGCCACGGTTCACGTTGACAATCACGCAGGGCAGCATAGCCCCTGCAATATATGAAATCCCCTCCTGCATCAATGAGATGCCGGGAGAAGATGAGGACGTCCATACTTTGAATCCCGCAGCTGCCGCACCATAGAGCATATTGATTGCAGCCAGTTCCGATTCCGCCTGCAGGAACACTGTTCCATGCTTCGGCGCTTCACGTGCCATATATTCCGCAACCTCGGACTGCGGCGTAATGGGGTATGCAAAATAGCCCTCTCCCCCAGCACGGAGAGCGGCTTCTGCCATCGCTTCATTCCCTTTCATCAACAGCATTTCACTCACTTCACCATCCTCCTAAACCGCTTTGTCCTTTCTCATCCGGTACACCGTGATTACGGCGTCCGGGCACACCAGCGCGCAACTCATACAGGCAATGCATTCATCCATTACCATCTCAGAGTAGTTAAACCCTTTTGAATTGATATCTTTAGAAAAGCCCAACGTATCTGTCGGGCAAGCATGAATGCACAAACCGCAACCCTTGCAGTTCTCCGTATTGATGACAACTGCACCTTTTACTTTTGCCATATGTCCTCCTAAATAAGCAGTGACAGGGGGATTATAACACTAAAAAATATTTTCAACCGGCAAATGCTTTGGAAATTCAGGAGAAATCAAGAACCGTCTATCAGAACAAAATAAAAAAGGGCTTGAACGTCAACTCACACAAAGTGGTAGCCGCCACGAGGGATTCCCGGTGCTTTCCCCTCCTGTAGCAGTACCTATCCGGATGAAATTTTCTACCCCAGCTTCCGGCCTACCTTGACAGTCACCTGATATTCCAGATCGCCATTATCAGTCACACACCCCCGCTGCCGGGTAACTTCAAACCATGCCACAGGGCGTTCTTTTCCGGCACCGAAAACAGCAGATTTTATTGCATCACTGACACTGACAGAAGAGACTCCCACTCGTTCTACAATCTCGAAATTTTGAGCCATCACAACCTCCTATTTTCTATCTTTGCTCTCGTAAAGGGCTGCCAGAACCGCCTCGGCATGCCCCTTCACCCGGACCTTCGGCCAGATTTTCTCTATCTTTCCCTCAGGGTCAATGAGAAAAGTGGTACGTACCACACCATAGTATTCCCTGCCGTAATTTTTTTTCAACTGCCATACGCCGTATGCCTCCAGCACCTGATGCTCCGAGTCGCTGAGCAATTCTATCGTCAGCTTCTTCTTCCCGATAAAGTTTCGGTGCTTCGCGCATGAATCCGGACTCACCCCCACGATTACCGATCCTGCTGTTGCGAAGCTTTCTTTCAATGCTGTGAAATCCAGTGCTTCCATGGTACAACCCGGTGTGTTGTCCTTAGGATAAAAATATAAAACCAGCCATTTTCCACTGAAATCTTCCAGTTGGACCGGTTCCTCTTCCGCATTCATCAATAAAAATCCCGGGGCTTTCTCCCCTGTTTCAAGCAAGTGATTTGCCATCTACCCTCCCCCTGTCGTTCATCTATACCTGACATTTTAGGGCATCCGGGATTACACGCAAAGAAAAATTATATAGTTGGAGCGGGCGTTTTGCGTGGGCATAAAAAAAGACAAGCTTGAGTTTAAGTGTAAATTTAAGTAAAACAAGGAGAACCAGATAAGTTTGAGTTCGAGTCTAAGTTTGAGTGCAGACAAAGCCTGGAAAAGGCTGGGGAATCAGACATTGACATTACACAACTAATTCCCTGATTTATCTTGTCATCTAACACCCGGCGATCCGAGCCGCAGGCACCATCCTTGATTATTCCGTTCAGATTTTTTACAATGAAACTGTGAAGAAAATTATTCTGAGCCGCATGCGCAATATAAAGACTCTTTCCAAAACCGATTTTGAACTGTACTCGGAACGGGTACCGGTCATCCTGGACTCTATAATCAACCATTTTGAACAATCCATGGCGGAAAAAGAAGAATTCGAACGCTATCGGAAACAACTTTTTCAATACACCCGGAATTTTATCGAAACAGGAGATTTCCTCGCCGCACTGAAACTACTGACACAAGTGCATGAGACCTTTGAATTGAAACTGGATAACAGGACCCGGCTATTGCTTACAGCGGCCATTGCCTACCTGCTCGCTGTACTCGGTATGGACGAGGAAGCCGACCACTTTCTTGCGGAATCCCTGAAATCATCCGGTACGGAAATCACACCATGCTATGTATTCAACATGACAACCCAATCCATAATTGCCCTTCATCGCAGAAAATTCAGTGTCGCCGTTTCCACAAGTAAAAGAGCATTAAATTACATGGAAAAAGCAAAATCAGGAAGCCCTTACTCCATAATGCTCCCGATTTCCGGCCCCGAGCTTCACCAGCGACTGACCCACATTCACACCATTGCTTCTCTGGAACTGGCTACAACCGAGAAAGTGGGTTCCGGGAAAAGGAAAACAATCTTTGAAAATGCCCTCACCTATTCCCGTCACCTGAATTCGGCCGGGAAGAAACGGCATCGGTTTTTCTATCTGTGTCAACAGGCACTGATCTATGCAAGTATGGGATACCCCTCCAAGTCTGAAAGCGCACTGGAAAAAGCGTTACGTATGCTCAATGCCAACCAGGATTTCATGACCGCCCACGGATACTACTATTATGCTGCCAGGGCATTTCTGTACTCTTACCGTTCCGATTTTTCCAACGCATACAGTGATGCAAAGCTCGCTTTCCGCGCTTCCTTCAATACCCCGGACGTTTTCATGGAGTTGTATGTCATGAATGTATTTCTGGATATCACCCAGAAATTCTCCCTGTCATTTCCGGAAAACAGGAAAGATGTCAGCGAGTTCTACATGAAAGGAAATTCTCTATTAAAGCAATTTGTGGAATTTCTGGAAGAAAAAGACTGGTACACCGGGAAAGAGCACTCAAGCAGGGTCGCATCCCTTTCCTACATGATTGGGAAAAAAATGCTTACCCTCTTCCCATATGTACAAAACCAGCTGGATCTTCAAACACTCTATCTCGCCGCCTACGTCCATGACGTAGGAAAACTGAAACTCCCGTGGATTTTAATCAATAAGATTGGTAAATTAAAAGATTACGAAATGAAATACGTCTTTCACCACGTTACCTTCAGCAGAGATATCCTTGTAAACCTTAATTTTCGTGATATTGCCCGGATTGTCTACCAACACCATGAGAACATGGATGGCAGCGGCTACCCTGAAGGAATCCGGGACATCTCCATTGCCGCCAATATCATCTCACTGGCCGACTCCTTCGAAGCGATGACCAGTCCTTACAGAAAATATAAAGAACAAAAAACCCTTGTGGAAACAAGGGATGAGCTTTCCGCAATGGAGGGGCAATTCTATCTCCCTGAAGTCATCAAAGCATTCCGAATGATTGACCTGGAGAAAGTGGACACAGTCCCGGAATCCTGACAAAGGTTTTTACCACAAAAAAGGCCCGTTTCCGGACCTTGTTCTCAAACTGAATTACAATTGAAACATCAACCGCCCTTATGTTCGTCGTCCCAGACCATATTTTCATACTTGTCCAGAAGGCTTCCCAAATCTGCGGCCATTACAATAATGTCATGTTTATTCAATTTATTGTCCACGGCAAAACCAGGCAAAACCGCCACCTCTTTGAAACCCAACGCGCGGAGGATATGCCTCGCCGCCTCCTGGGGACGTACAAATTCCGCTATAATCTTGGAAAGCCCAAGCTCCTGTGCTTTGAAAAAAATCAATTGGGAAAGATATCGGGACAAGCCAAGCTTGCGGTAATCCTTGTCCACCACAATCCTGAGTTTCCCGATGTGGGATTTCCAACCGAAACGGGTCCAGTAAACAGTGGCCTCGCCAACAATCAATCCCGCTTCATTACGGGCCCCGATGGAAATGCGGGTTTTCTGGTCAATGGCGGCCATGCGATCCTTAACAAACTCCAGATTACTCACATCATATTTCAAATAGTCCTGGTCACCAAGGGTCAGACGTCCCAAAAAATTGTGAACATCTGCGTAATCCGAACTCTTCAATAAATCTACCGTGACCGTTTCCCCGTTCTTGAGGGGATACTTATGTGGAAATTTGAACATCATTTAGTGCCTCCTTGATGTTGGATTCAAACAAGGTCAATATTGAGTTAATTATACCGCACAAAACCGCCCCTGTCAAATTGTTGTTCCCCTTCGTGTCAACCCGGTGCCGTACGCGGTGCACCGGATTGCTCAAGAAAAGAAAGAATTCTCTCGCAAAGCCGCCAAGCACGCAAAGCAAAAAAGTGCAATTGAGCAGAGCACAAAGGAATCGGGAGGGAACACCACCACTATCCAGTCAACCGCCTTAGGGAATAAATCCCCGGCCCGGTTCCCACCGTATACGCCCCCCGGCCCTTCTTCTGAATAATTGTCCCTCCGAAAGTGGTATACGCCTCCCGGATAAACCCCTTTGAGCCAATCACCAGCCCGTCGGAAAAATCGAGGGTTTCACAGGGACAGGCAAATAGTACTCCAACTTGCAGATTGAAGAGCAGGATTCGGTTTCTATTCGCAACGTGCCTCCGAATGTTCGGTTTGGATTATTCTATCACTTTGTCAAAGAAACGGGGCCAATTGGCCCCGGTCTGTGGTTCACTATCCGGTTTTTCTTCACCCAACATCTACCATCTAAAACCTTTCACCCCGCCGAAGGCTGCGAGTCTTGGGATGGGTGTCCCCGGAATTATCCCTGTCAAGTTTGGGACCTGGCCCCATCTTATTCTATTCTCCTTTAATCGATCTTTCTAACCTTTGTTTTTCTCAGTTTATCAAGCAGTTTCTTTCTGAGGGGCTTCAAGTCAGGATTGTTGATTAAACAACACTGCTCCAATGAGGAAATCACCATGTTTCTTAAACATTCACGGTCTATACAACCTCCCCAATCAACAAAAGATAGTTCCCCAATCCTATCGACCCACTCATCATATATTGGGGGGTTATTTTTCATTGTCTGAAAGAATAAGACAGGATTGTAATTGAGAAAGTCACAAAAATAGTCAGAAATAAAAGTTCCAGCCAAGCCATCTTTAATTTTCCATTTCTCAATATAATTAATCAAATCCTGTTTTCCATATACGACACTTTGCTTTTGCTTAATATCATTAGCATTTGTGTTGAAACATAGAATGCACAATAAGAAAACAAGAACTAAAGAACTTCTTACATTTGCCATCATCTCCTCCATTTTTTGTACCGTTATGTACTCCGAACGATTGATAACATGAGATTATTCTTAGA
>JAADJC010000005.1 GCA_013151025.1 Acidobacteriota bacterium | reverse complement strand
TTTTTTCTTTTCCTGGCGTTCTTTGCGCCTTGGCGAGAGAAAATCTCCTTTCCTATCTTACCTTTGTGCCTTAGTGACTTTGTGTTAAATTCTCCTCTCTCCCCTCCCCTCAGCAGGCTCTGCGGTAAATCCGGTGTCTGATTTTGCCGCCCGTTTTCAAATTTCAAGTATGTTTGGATAGGAAATAAGGAAAGAAAAATGGTCGGAGCGAGAAGATTTGAACTTCCGACCCCACCCACCCCAAGGGTGTGCGCTACCAGGCTGCGCCACGCTCCGACCAGTAGTGTTCATTATAGTGACCGTACCGCAAATTTCAATGTTTTTCTGACTGAAGAGGACCGGAATCGGATGTGTTTTTTGCGGGGTTTTCCTGAAAGAGCAGGTTTACCACCAAAACATCCGGTTTCAGACCGGATGCCAGGACAGTGAGTGTGTCTGCACCGGGTTTGACAGAGCCGGAACGACTGCGAATATAATGCTGCACCACGAGTTCCCGACGAAGGACTTCCTCCAGCAGAGGAAGAGAAATGTGACAACGTTGAAGATAACCGCTGTCTAACAGGCGAAATCCCCGATTTGAATCCACCACACGAAGTGCCTGTCTAAGAGCCTGGGGCTGAAACTTGAACTTTCCGAATTGCGTCCCTACCTGGTAGAGTTTTTCAGCCGCAATCATCCGGTTGATCTGTTTCCTGTCTGCTGTCTTTAATGGTTCCGACAGGCATTCACCAGACTGCAGGTACACCCACGCCCGTACTTCCGACAAGGTGACAGGGCGATTCCCAACAACAAGAGCCAGTCGGTCAACTTGCGTCCATCCTCCATTGGCAATTGTCAGGAAGATAAGGATTGGAGCGCTAAACTTCCATAATGTCAGTTTGCTTCTTCTTTGAAATTTCAGTAATGCTTTCCACATATTTGTCCGTCAGCTTCTGGATTTCATCCTCACCTTTACGTTCATCGTCTTCCGATATCATTTTTTCCTTCAATAGTTCCTTGACATGGTCCCGGGCATCCCTTCGGATGTTCCGAACCGCCACTTTGCACTGTTCTTCATATTCCTGAATTTTCTTGCCCAATGTTTTGCGTCGTTCTTCTGTCAGAGGAGGAATGGGTACCCGGATGATTTTACCGTCATTGTTGGGATTCAGACCGAGATCCGAGCTTTGAATTGCTTTTTCAATCAGGGTGATGGTTCCTGCATCAAAAGGAGAAATGACCACAAGCGTCGCATCCGGAGATGCCAACGTGGCCAACTGGTTCAATGGCATGGAAGAACCAAAGTAGTCCACACGAATAGCATCAAAAATAGTAACCGAGGCCCGCCCGGTTCGAAGTGAGGATAGCTCTCTTTTGAACACATCCATCGTCATCTTCATGTGGGACTCCGCATCCTGCAAGACTTCCTTAATCATCTGAGCCTCCTTTCTTCCTGACTCTTGTACCAACCTTTTCACCCTGGACGATTCTGACCAGGTTCCCGGGCTGAATCATGCTGAAAACAATGATCTCCAGATTATTCTCCATGCTGAGCGAAATTGCAGTAGAATCCATAACCCGCAATCCCTGCTTCAATACGCTCATATAATCCACTTCTTCCAGAAAACGTGCATTGGGATCGGTGACCGGATCTGCTGTGTATACGCCATCTACTTTGGTTGCTTTCAACAGCACGTCTGCAGCTATTTCGTTTGCCCTCAGTGAGGCTGCCGTGTCAGTTGTGAAAAACGGGTTACCGGTACCGGCCCCGAATATGACAATTCGTCCCTTTTCCAAGTGGCGAATCGCCCGCCGGCGGATGAAGGTTTCCGCCACCGCCCGAATTTCCAAAGCGGAAAGCACCCGGGTGGGAATGCCCTGCTTTTCAATAGCATCCTGGAGGGAAAGGCAATTGATAAGGGTAGCCATCATACCCATGTAATCACCTGTTACCCGATCCATCCCGGCTTCGCTGCCGGAAACGCCACGGAAGATGTTTCCTGCACCGATGACAATCCCGATCTGAACGCCCATCTGATGGATTTCGGCAATTTCCTTTGCCAGACGCCGGACGATATCATTGTCAATACCGAACCCCTTATCCCCCATCAGCGCTTCTCCGCTGAGCTTCAGCAGAACCCGCTTGTAAACCGGTTTTCTTTCTTCATTATTCATGTTGTTACGATACCAGATTTCGCCGCCAGATTGCAAGTTCATTGTCAGATAAGAAAAAAGAGAAGTTTGAGCAAAGACATAAAAGAAGTGATGGGTGACAAAAAAACCAGGTCGAGTAGAATGCAAGGTTAAGTCTGGAAAAGACTGCCTGCTCCACAGGCATAAATCTCCGTCTTTTCTTTATCTTGTCTTAACTTAAACTCAAACTGAGACTCAAGCTTATCTCTTCGCACCTCCGGTGCGAGGAACAGTCAGGATAATGGGGAGAATGACGGGAAAACTGTTCATTCGTTTTCGGAAGTAACTACGAAGTGCAGACCGGATTTTGGGACGAACCGCTTCCCAGTTCAAGCGATCTTTTCTTTTCAGTTCTGAGAACCTGCGACGAACCCGATCCCGGATCTGGACCATTTCAGCCTCGTCGTCGGATAGAAGCAGGAATCCACGTGTAATCACTTCGACTTCTCCTACCAGTTCCGCAGACTTCTCATCGACCATGAGGGTGACTACGATTAACCCGTCTTCCGACAATCGGCGTCGATCCCTCAGCGCGATGTCTTCCAGCTCTTCAAACCGGTCTCCTTCAATGAAACGACGATTGATTTCAATTGAATCAATTTTACTTACCTTATCACCGGCCAGTTCCACAATGTCTCCACTTTCCACTACATGAATCTGACGCCTCGTCAATCCCATTTCTTTTGCCAGTTCTGCGTGGTGAACCAGTTGCATCCGATCGCCATGGATCGGAACAAAATGCCGGGGTGTCAACAGGCTGAACACCAGTTTCAGCTCTTCCCGGCTGGCGTGCCCGGACACGTGGACTTCAGAAATTTCCTCGTAATGGATCTCTGCCTCCATTCGATACAGGCTGTTAATGATTCGCATAACGGATTTTTCGTTTCCCGGAATGGTTTTGGCCGAGATGATGATGGTGTCACCGGGATACATTTCCACCTGCTTTGCTTCCCCCCGGACAATTCGGGACAGGGCAGACATGGGCTCCCCCTGGGAACCGGTGGTAATAATGATTAGGCGGTGTTCCGGAATTTCCCGAATCTCTTCCTTGTTTGCCATGACACCAGCAGGTACTTTCAAGTAGCCCAGTTGCCGGGCGACAGACATAGAATTTTCAAGACTTCTGCCTAAAAGTACAACCCGTCGATTCAATTCAGCCGCAATACGGACAATCTGCTGAATCCGATGAATGTGGCTGGAAAAGCAGGCTACAATGACTTTTTGACGGCTCGGTTCTATAATTTGCTTTAAGGAGTCCCCCACAGTACGTTCAGAGAGGGTATAGCCCTTTTTCGCAATGTTTGTGGAGTCGGATAACAGTACATCAATTCCCTTTTTTCCCCACTCCGCGAACCCGGCAAAATCAAAATTCTTTCCATCCACAGGGGTCTGGTCCACTTTGAAATCCCCGGTATGAAACGCTGTTCCCGCCGGGGATTCAATCACCAATGCCACACAGTCCACGATGCTGTGGGTAACCCGAAGCAGGTGTACTTTAATTTCTCCGAAACTCAGAGTGTCCCCGGCAACCACTTCATGGAGGTCCACTTTATGGTCAAACCGATGTTCTTCCAGACGTTTCCTGATAAATCCGCAGGTAAGCCGGGTCCCGTAGATTTCCATGTCGCGGTTCAGGTCACGGCAAAGAAACGGTATTCCTCCGATATGGTCTTCGTGGCCATGGGTAATGACTACACCTGCGATGATCCGGTCAACGCCGATTTCGTTCAGGACGGTGTAATCGGGAACAATCAGATTCACTCCGGGTTGGTCTGTATCGGGGAACATGACACCGGCGTCTACAATCAACGCAGTGTCATTGTAGCGGTACAGTGTAGCGTTCATGCCGAATTCACCGACACCTCCTATGGGAAGAATCTGCAGTGTTCCGGAATTATACTTGTATGCCATTTGCTTTCACCTCTCTATACAGGGCCAGCAATTGCGGGGATGATAACTGGTCCACCCGAAGGGATTGAGAAATTTTCAGTTTCTGAAAAATCTCGGACATTACGCTGTTCTGTTTTCTCATAATATTTTTATACAACATTTTACGCCGATTTTCAAAAATCCTGCGGCAAAACAGGAAGTATTCTGTCTCCGGTTCCACCTGGAATTTGTCTCTACGGACGAAATGTATCACGGCGGAGTCCACTTTCGGGGGCGGGCTGAAGCTGGCTGGTTTCAGTGTCATTACAAGATTTGCTTCAAAAAACGGCAGTACGGCGAGGTTCAACGGCCCAGGTTCAGAAACGACTTTGTCCGCCACTTCCCTCTGGAACATGAGAACCATTTCCGGAATTTGGTTTGCGTTCCGACAAAAAATAAATGTCAATGGAGACGCGATATTATACGGCAGATTGGAAACCACTGCTGTCTGTCCCCACTCCTCAGGCATATTTTTCATGATGTCAAGGGCGTCGGCTGACACTATTTCCAGTTTGTCGCCAAACCGGTTCCTGAGACCTGGTATCAGTTCGTAGTCCCGTTCCACGACGCGCACCTGCTGTTCCCGACTCAAGAGAAAGTCTGTCAGGATGCCGTCGCCGGGTCCAATTTCCACAACAGAACTGTTCCATTGCAGAAAACCGACAATTCGCTCCGCAGTAACGGGATTTGTAAGAAAATGTTGTCCGAAATGTTTCTTGCGTCTTATTCGGGAATCCATTCTTTCAGCTTATCCACCACTTGATGAATCTGCTTCGGGCTGGTCAGATTAAATTTGGAATGTGCCCGATATAGACCTTTTCTTTTCTGATATCGTACCAGCCGTGCTTTCAAATTACCGAATTCTCCGTCCTTCCCCAGTTCCCGATAAAGGTACATGACCGTGGACCATGCCCCTTTTGAAAGAATAAATTTATCTTCTTCCTTTAAGACCAGTTCCCCTTCGTCGTATCGTTCAATTGTAATATCTTCAAGTTCCATTTTATTCCCCCTCTTTGGACTTTATCATAATCCGCTCAATGGCGGCATGTCCGTTGCCATCCACCGTCACTTCACACCCACAAACCCAATACCTTCCCCTTGCAGGGGTCAAGTGTTCTTTGATTCCTGTCCGCATCCGCCGGATCGCGGTCTCTTTCTCCACTCCGATAACGGAATCCATCGCTCCGGTCATCCCGGCATCCGTCAGAAAAACAGTGCCACGAGGCAATGTCCGCTCATCCGCAGTCTGGACGTGGGTATGGGTTCCAACCACCGCCGTTACTTTTCCATCAAATTCAAAGGCAAACGCCGCCTTTTCCGCTGTGGCTTCCCCGTGGAAATCCACCAGCATAATATCCGTATCCCTCTTTTCAAGGAAGCGATCCATTGTGCGAAAGGGGCAATCAACCGGGGGCATAAATGCCCGGCCCAGCATACTTACCACCGTAACACTGCGTCCTTCTGGAAGGGGAATGGTAATAGAACCGTTTCCCGGTACTTCCGGCGGATAGTTCATCGGCCGCAGCACGTAAGGCCGATCTTCCAGCAGGGTTCGCGCTTCTTTCTTATCAAAAATATGGTTTCCTGATGTAAAACAATGGATACCGGATGTGGTCATTTCTTCAATGGTGTCCCCGGTGATTCCGAATCCATGGGCCAAGTTCTCGCAATTCGCCACAACCACGTCCGGCTTTCGCTCCGCCAGCAGACGAGGAAGCTCTTTTTGAACTGCCTTCCGACCGGCCCGTCCGATGATATCACCGATAAACAGGATACGAATCATCCCTTTCCCTGCCTGTACATCTGAATGCCTGACACGCTTACTTTGCGTATTCCACAGCACGGGTTTCCCGTATCACCGTCACTTTAATCTGACCCGGGTAATCCAGTTCTTCTTCAATCTTCTTCGCCAATCCCCTGGACAACCAGAACACTTTGTCATCGTCCACTTCATTGCTTTTCACAATGACACGGATTTCACGGCCTGCCTGAATAGCATAGCTCTTGGACACACCATCAAAGGACCGACCCAGTTCTTCCAGCTTTTCCAGGCGGCGGATGTAGGTTTCAAGAATCTCACGGCGCGCTCCCGGCCGTGCAGCCGATAAGGCGTCTGCCGACTGCACAATTACGGCTTCCAGTGTCTTCATTTCCACATCGCCGTGGTGGGCCTGTACACAGTGAATGACCGGCTCCGACTCGCCAAAACGTCTCAGCAGATCCACGCCGATTTCCACATGGGTTCCTTCAATTTCCTTGTCAATGGCCTTACCAATGTCATGAAGCAACGCGCCCCGCTTGGCAATTTTTACGTCCGCACCCAGTTCCTGAGCCATGTATGTGGCGATATAGGCCACTTCCTTGGAATGGTGAAGAATATTCTGGCCGTAACTGGTGCGAAACTTCAATCTGCCAATTAACTTGATCAATTTGGGATGAAGATCCCCGACACCAAGTTCGTAGACAGTATTATCACCCTCTTCTTTGATCTGAGCATCCAGCTCCATCTTCACTTTTTCAACAATTTCTTCAATCCGGCCCGGATGAATCCGGCCATCTGAAATCAACCGTTCCAGGGACAGACGCGCAACTTCCCTACGAATGGGATCAAAAGAAGAGACAATAACCGCTTCCGGTGTATCATCAATGATCAAATCAACTCCTGTTGCAGCTTCAAGTGCTCGAATATTCCGGCCTTCACGACCGATAATTCGACCTTTCATGTCATCGCTGGGTAAATTCACCACAGAAACGGTCGCCTCCGCTACATAATCAGAGGCCGATTTCTGAATTGCCAGACCAATGATTTTCTTTGCCTTCTGAAGCGCGGTCACTTCCGCTTCTTCTTCCATCTTCTTTACTTTCTTAGTGACGCTCTTTCGCGCCTCTTCTTCTACCAGTTGCATCATTTCATACTTGGCGGATTCCCGGGACAATCCGGAAATACGTTCCAAAGTCTGAATCTGTTCATCCCGGATTTTCTGAATTTCCTGCTCTTTTTGAGCATTGGCCAGAGCCTGACGTTTCAAATTCTCATCTCTGGCATTCAAAGATTGCTCCTTGGAATCCAGCGTGGTCATCCGTTTCTCAACAAGGTCTTCCTTGCGGAGAAGCCGCTTCTCCATCTCTTGTATCTCTTTTCTCTTTTCTGTGGTTTCCCGCTCAACCTCTTCCTTGACCTTCTGCTTCAGCTCTTTCGAATCCAGTTCGGCCCGACGCCGGATCTGATCTGCTTCGCCGGTTGCAAGGCGCAATGCCTCTTTTGCCTTCTGCTCGGTTACTTCCAGCAGATGACTTTCCTTCTTCTTTCTGGATGTATAGAAAACAATGAACCCGAGATTGGTCAGGAACAGCACAACCACTGCAACAATAAGTGCTATTGCCATAATCTCCTCCCAAAAACGTTACGACACGCTCAGGTGGAGGAACAGGTGGCCCCGTGAAATCGTGTGGCAGAAAATAATGAACCTGGCCTTCCAGGTGGGTACGTCTGCATGCCCTTCGGGACTTCCACTCAAGGTGGACTTGCTCACCCGGGCAGCGTCATGTTCCCGTTTCATTTCCGTTGGCTCAATATTGCCCCACCATCACGGGTCTCACAGGACCCGCTTTTCTGTCAGAGAACTCTCAATCATTCCGATTATGCTCTCAAGCTTGGAAGCAAACTGCGGTTGATCCGCTTTGCGGCATTCCTTCATCAATTTAAAATAATCATCCACAACTGTCATAGATGCCATCACCAGGAGGCGGTAAAAGTCCACACTCCCGGTTGCTTCCGCCAATTCCTTCATCCTGGATTCAAGAAAATGGGCCATCTCCGTCACGTAACTCTCATCGTAGCGTGACGAAATCTTGTACTCCTTGCCATAAATGCGAAGGTTATAAATTGCCATTTCCCCGTTCCATCAACGTGTCAATCGAGTTAATAATCTTGCCAATACGGCTTTCAACTTCCTTAAAATGCGAGGATCTTCCAAGCGCATCCTCAATCTCCATTTGCAATAATTCAACCTGCTTCTTCAGCTCGGTATTCTCTTCTTTGATTGTCTCATACTCCCGGAGCAACTGTGTAACTTTTTTTTCCAACAGTTGAATCAGGCGACTCATCATCGAAGTACCGCTCCAAATTTATCAATAAAGGCTGCCACCATCTTCTGATGCAGCTCATTTATTTCATCATTATTCAGGGTCTGGTCATCTGACTGAAAAACAAAATTCACGGCAATACTGACCTTCCCCGTCGGGACTCCTTTCCCTTCGTAGCGGTCAAAAAGACGAACATTTTTCAGATACGGGACATCCAGATTCTTCAGAAAACTTTCAATTTCACTGTAGCGAATGTCTCTGTCCAGCAGAAAAGCAGAGTCCCGCTCGGTACGGGGCATCATACTGAATGGCCGAAATCGGGCTGTCGGCCGGAATTCCTGTACAAAATCAGTTAAATCCAGTTCCAATGCAACCAATGTATGGTCGATGCCAAAGTGAGTAAGGACTTCATCCGAAAGCTGGCCCAGGTAGCCAACTGTGTGATTGTTCAGCATCAGGGCCGCAGACATATCCGGGTTGAACCCGGGGGAATCACATTCCCCGTATGCAATGGAAAGTTTTCCCAGAATCTTCTGTTCACACCGGTTCAGCAGGCCCTTCATGTTAAATTCATCAGCCACGATTTCCTGTCCGTTCCATGCCCGATGCTGAACACCTTTCACCGCCACAGCCGCCATCGTCAACCGCTCATCCGCCTGCTTCCCTTTCGGCAGATATGTGCGACCGGTTTCAAAGAGCTTTAAGGCCAGATTCCCCCGCTTCAAATTCAAGGCGACAACCGATGTCAGAGTGGCCAGAATTGAAGTGCGCATCACGGATGTATTTTCTCCCAGAGGATTGGAAATTCGGACCATCTCCTGCAAGTCGGGGCGAAAAGCCAGATTGTCCGCCGGGGAACAGAAAGAATAAGTAATCGCCTCATGAAATCCACCGGCAGTAAGCACCGATGCTATCTTATCCAGGCCAGATTCAACAGGCGGTGTCACCCGACCTGGGCTCTTAATACCCGGGAGTGTCGCAGGCATCCGGTTGTAGCCATACATCCTGGCGACTTCCTCAATCAAATCAATTTCCCGGGTCACATCCATGCGATTGGAGGGTACCTGCCAGAGGGTATCTCCATCGTTTTCTTTCAGCTTCACGAACCCCAGCCCCTCAAGGATTTTCGTGACAAAATCAATCTCCATTTCCAGGCCCAGAATTCGTTTCAAACTCCCGGCTTTCATCAGAATCTCCGGTGCTTTCCACGGCTCAGGATAAACGTCTATAGGCTCCGGAGCCACTTCGCCTCCGGCATACTGTACAATCAAATCTGCGGCACGGTTGGCTGCTTTCAACGCAATACCAATATCCGCACCTCGCTCAAACCGATGGGAAGAATCTGTGTGAATAGCCAGTCTCCTGGATGTTTTCCGGATACAAACCGGATAAAACCAGGCCGATTCGATCACAACGTCCGTAGTATCTTCCCGGATTTCCGAATTTTCACCACCCATGATACCGGCTAATGCAACCGGACGATCACCGTCGGCAATAACCAGGTCATTTGTTATTAGTTTTCGTTCCGTCCCATCCAGTGTCACCATGGTTTCATCGCTTACAGCCCGGCGGATCACAATCCGGTTCCCATTAAGGGAACGGCTATCAAAAGCATGGAGAGGATGACCCAATTCCCAGAGAACGTAATTGGTAATATCCACCACATTGCTGATGGGCCGGATATCGGCCTCCAAAAGGAGCGCCTGCATCCATTCAGGAGAGGGCCCTATTTTCACATTTCTGATATATCTGGCAACATATCTCCCACAGAGATCCGGCGCCTGCACTTCAACCGCCACGCTGTCCCCGGTAACGGGGCCAGTTGCGGTAAAAGACGGCTGCGGTACCGGAATCATCGTCCCATTACCGGAGGTTGCCAGCTCCCGGGCGAGACCCAGGTAATTCATAGCATCCGGACGATTGGTAGTCACATCAATATCAAGAACCACCACGTCTCCGTCCCTGCGGATTTCATCCACTGTCAATCCCTGATCCGTCAACACTTCTGCAATGCCATCGGCATCCAGCTTTGTTTCAATATATTTCCTCAGCCAGCGTACACTGAAATCCATGGGTTCCCTCTTTGTTAAACAATCAAGTGAACTGAGACAGGAATCTCAGATCATCTTCAAAAAACATACGAATATCGGAAATGCCGTACTTCAGCATTGCCACCCTTTCCACTCCAAGGCCGAAGGCAAAACCGGAAACTACCTCCGGATCATAGCCGACATTTTTAAAAACAACCGGATCCACCATGCCGGCACCGAGGATTTCCAACCAGCCGCTGTTCTTGCAAACCCGACAGCCTTTGCCACCACACATGATGCAACTGACATCTACCTCTGCGCTGGGTTCAGTGAATGGGAAATAACTCGGTCGAAGCCGCATCTTTGTATCCGAACCGAAAAGCTGTTTCAGAAAATGTTCCAGTGTACCCTTCAGGTCGGCAAAAGTAATCTGTTCGCCCACTACCAGGCCTTCCACCTGGTGAAACATGGGAGAATGAGTAATATCCGCATCCTTTCGGTAGACACGACCCGGCATAATCGCCTTGAACGGTGGTTTGCTCTCCTGCATCAGGTGGATCTGAACATTGGAAGTGTGGGTTCGAAGTACGACTTCGTCGGTGACGTAAAATGTATCCTGCATATCACGGGCCGGGTGGTTTTTCGTAAGCCCCAGTGCTTCAAAATTGTAGAAATCCGTTTCAATTTCCGATGCACTTGCCACTTCATACCCCATCCGCTCGAAAATACGGATTAAATCCCGGTTCACAACTTTCAGCGGATGCAACGAGCCCAGCTCAGGGGCAACCCCGGGCAAGGTCAGATCCATCTTTCTTTGTAAATCGCCAGTCGATTCGCCGGATTTCAACGCTTCAAGCTTTTCCGTAAGGGCGTTTTCCACTGTATTTTTCAGTCGATTCACCGCCTGGCCCAGTTCCGGACGCAGTTCTTTTGATACTGTTCGAAGGTCAGCCAGCAGATCTTTTACAATTCCCCGTTTTCTGCCTAGATATTGGTTACGCAGTTCCTCCAGGGCTTTCAGGCCTTCCACCTGGTCCAATGCCTGGTTGAAGGCATCCCTGATTCCCTGAATCCGCGCCTTCAGGTCACTCATCTGAACCGGCTTAACTCAGGGCGTTTTTAGCCTTGGTTGCCAGCTCGGCAAATGCCTCCGGATTGGATACCGCCAGCTCGGCGAGAACCTTGCGGTCCAGTTCAATCCCAGCCTGCTTCAGGCCATTCATGAAAGTACTGTACTTCAGTTCATGAAGTCTCGCGGCAGCATTGATCCGCACAATCCACAGAGACCGGAAATCCCGTTTTTTCCTGCGGCGATCCCGATAGGAAAAGGCCAGTGCCCGTTCCACAGACTCCTTTGCGGTACGATACAACTTGCTCCGGCCACCGTAATAGCCTTTCGCCAGCTTTAAAATCTTCTTTCTTCTGTCTTTCCTCTTGGTTCCTCTTTTTACGCGTGTCATGTCTCTTCTCTCCTGCTTGTGTCAAAAAACAATCAAATTGAGATGCCTCAGCCGTAGGGCAGCATCTTTTTCAGTACCATGGTGTCTCCAGCAGAAGCCAGAAAGCTCTTGCGAAGATTCCGTTTCCGTTTCTTGGCCTTTTTAGTCAAGATATGGCCCTTATTGGCATGATTCAGAACAATTTTGCCACTGCCAGTCGTCTTCGTACGCTTTGCTGCACCTCTGTGGCTTTTCAGTTTCGGCATATTTCCTCCAAAATTCGGTAATAGACTTATCTGCCTCTTATTAATTTTTCCCGGATGAAGGTTTCGGTACAAAAATTTGTACCATATGAATTCCTTCAAATGAGGGACCCTTGTCCGGGTATCCGTATTCCTCCAGATCGACCTTCAGCCGCTGGAGAATTGCAAATCCCTTGTCCTTGTGCGCCAGCTCCCGGCCACGAAAACGAACAGTGATTTTCACCCGATCTCCTCCTTCGAGGAAACGGATAACATGTTTTTTCTTAAAGTTGTAATCATGCTCGTCAATCATTGGACGAAACTTCATTTCCTTCACCTGGATACGCTTTTGCTTCTTCTTCGCCTGTTGGGTTCGTTTCTGCTCGGTGTACAGGTATTTCCCATAGTCCATGATCCTGCAAACCGGCGGCTTTCCGTTGGGAGCCACCTCAACCAGATCCAGGCCCTTTCCCTGTGCGATCTTAAGTGCTTCGTCAAGGCTCAGGATTCCGAGCTGTTCGCCGTCCTCCGAAACCACCCGAAGTTCCTTTTCCCGAATGTTCTCATTTATCCGGGTTCCGCCTTGCTTGCCGTTACCCCTTGAATTTTTACTAACTGAGCGGTTAATAGACACACCTCCCCAATAAAGTCAGTGTTTCACTATAGACGGAACATTCTGCAATGTCAAGCCAAATCCAATGATTTTGACTCGATAAGTGCCGTGGCTTTTCTTACAAATTCCTCAAGCGAAACAGCACCTTCGTCTCCTCTTCCACGCACACGGACCGAGACAGTTTCGTCCCCGGCCTCCTTCTTTCCGACCACCAGCATATAGGGCACTTTCTGAAGCTGAGCTTCACGAATCTTGTACCCCATCTTTTCACTGCGATCATCAATTGAAATCCGCATCCCCGCTGCCATCAGTTTATCCGCAACCATTCTGGCATACGGTACATTCTCATCAGTGATGGGAATAATGGCAGCCTGTACCGGTGCCAGCCACAGGGGAAACGCCCCTGCGTACTGTTCAACCAGCATACCGAAAAAACGCTCCCAGGAACCAAAAATGGCCCGATGAATCATAAAAGGCGTATGGTCTGCACCATCTGAGCCCACATAGCCCATTTTAAAGCGTCGCGGTAGATTAAAATCAAACTGGATTGTAGTTGCCTGCCATTTTCGACCCAGACAGTCATAGAGCTTTACATCAATCTTTGGTCCATAGAAGACTGCTTCTCCCTCCATGCGTTCGAAAGCAATCCCTTTCTTCGTCAGCGCCTGGACCAAAGCGTCTTCCGCACGGTCCCATTCCGCGTCGGTTCCGGCATACTTCTGCTTGTTCCGGCTGTCCCGGACTGACAGTTCAAACTTATATTTTTCAAAACCGAACACCTTGTAAATATCCAATGCCAGATCAATAAGCTTTTCGATTTCGCCGTGAACCTGCTCCGGGGTACAGATGATGTGGGCATCATCCTGGGTAAATCCCCGAACCCTGAGCATTCCGTGGAGAGTCCCGCTCTTCTCATAACGGTACACCGTTCCGTTTTCCGCATACTTGATGGGAAGCTCCCGGTAAGATCGGCGTTTATTCTTGTATATCATTACATGAAAGGGACAATTCATCGGTTTGACAATGTACTCTTCCTCGTCAATGGACAAGCTGTACATGTTCTCCCGGTAGAAATCGTAGTGACCGGAAGTCTTCCACAGTTCACTCCGGGCCAGGTGAGGGGAAATTACCCATTGGTAGCCACGCTTGATCAGCTCATTGTAAAGGTAATCGTCAATCTGCTTGCGGATGGTCGTCCCTTTGGGGTACCAGAACACGAAACCACCGCCCACCTTTTCTTCAAAACCGAAGAGTTCCAGTTCTTTTCCCAGCCGTCGATGATCCCTTCTCTTCGCTTCCTCCAGCATCACCAGGTATTCTTCCAGTTGAGCCTTCTTAAAAAAGGCGGTGCCGTAAATGCGCTGCAGCATCTTGTTCTTCTCATCACCCCGCCAATAGGCGCCGGCAATGGACAAAAGCTTAAATGCTTTAATGAACGAAGTATTGGGTAAATGGGGTCCCCGGCAGAGATCCAGCCACTCTCCCTGGCGGTAGCAAGTAATGGTTTCCCCTTCGGGAAGCTCTCCGATAATTTCCACTTTATAGCTTTCACCCATCTCTCCAAACATCTTCAGAGCGGCTTCCCGTGTAATTTCTTCCCTTCGGATCTCCAACTTTTCTTTCGCAATCTTCTTCATCTCGCCTTCGATCTGCTCCAAATCCTCAGGTGTAAACGGGATTTCCCGGTCAAAATCGTAATAAAACCCGTCTTCAATTACCGGGCCAATCGTAACCTTTGTTTCCGGAAAGATTCTCTGCACCGCCTGTGCCATCAAATGAGCCACAGAATGGCGAAGCACTTCCAGTGCGTCCGGTGATTTTTCCGTAAGAATCTCCAGTGAACCGCTCTCAGTAAGCGGTATGGTCATATCAATAAGTTTGTCGTTGAATCTGGCCGCCACAGCCATCCGGGCCAGCCCGGAAGAAATGCCGACCGCCACGTCCATCGGAGATATACCTCTTTCAATATCAAGGACATTTCCATCCGGAAGCGTAACACGAATCTTGTCCATGGCGTTCCCCTCTGTGTTGGGTGGTTGATAAAAAAAATGGTAGGCACGGGCGGTATCGAACCGCCGACCCCTTCCGCGTCAGGGAAGTGCTCTCCCACTGAGCTACGTGCCTCCACTGCCAGAGAAAATACCAGACTCAGCCCCGCGCTGTCAACAAAAAACCGTGTTGGAGAACTATCGGGTGGGTTGGTTGGGTTGACCGGAGGCGCTCACTCCATACGGGGGAGTTGGGGTTGGGGTAGGAGGCAGAAGGGACAAAGACAGGGAACGGCCGATTCCCACTCTGGAAGACAAGTTTATGTTTGAGTTTAAGTAAAG
>JAADJC010000001.1:26416-29629 GCA_013151025.1 Acidobacteriota bacterium | reverse complement strand
TTTCATCTTCTCAGTGGTAAATTTTTTCAGAGCGTCAGAGACTTCTGTGCCTCTGCCTGTAAATTCAATGTTCATGAGTCCTCCTATAGATTTTTTTTCGTTCAGAAGACGAGCTGATTCCAAGTTCTTCTCTGTACTTGGCAATTGTCCGCCTCGCAATATCAATTCCATGAGCCTTCAGTATATTTACTATTCCGGAATCGCTGTATGGCTTTTGTCGGCTTTCCGTTTCCACAATCTTTTTGATTTTTTCCTTTACAGCCATCGACGACACATCATCTCCATTTGTGGATGAAATACGCGCACTGAAAAAGAAGCGAAACTCTAATAACCCGCTTGGCGTATGCATATATTTATTCTTGACCACTCTCGCAACTGTGGATTCATGCATGCCAATATCTTCGGCAACCTCTCGCAGTGTCAGGGGTTTCATCTTTTCAATTCCGTGATCCAGAAATCCCCGTTGACGAGCGACTATACTCCGCGCAACTTTCAAAATCGTGTGCTGGCGATTCTGAATGCTTCGAATAATCCAGATGGCGGATTTCAGCTTTTCCTTCACGTATCGTCTCGTTGCCTGTTGCTCAGGATTGAGCTTGCCCTTTTCAGCCACAATGGCCGAATAACTGCGGTTCACGCGCAAATGCGGCAGACCATCGTCGTTAAGTTGAATCTGGTAATCGTCTCCCACTTTATAAACATAAACATCCGGTACAATATATTGCGGTTGAGAAGTATTGAATTTCCTTCCTGGTTTCGGCTCCAGCTTTCGGATAAACGCGATGTAAACCAATAACTCATCTTCAGTCAGATCTAAGGCTGAGCAGATTGTGTTATATTTCTGATCTCCAATGTCCTGTAAATGCTTTGCAATGAGATCGCCAAGAGTCTTATCATTCTCAAATCCCAACTGCCGCGTCTGCAAAGCCAGGCATTCTTCCAGTGTCCGGGCCCCTACCCCGGTCGGATCCAGATCCTGAATTGCCTTTATGGCGGTCTGAATCGTTTCAGGTTCTGTCCCCAGCTCTTCGGCAAACCAGGAGATATAATCATCTGCCTCTGGAGGCGATTTCAAGTAGCCGTCTTCGTCCAGGTAGCGAATCAAACCTTTAGCCGTTTCCAGAGTTTTATCGTCCATGAGATTCATCTGTAGCTGCCATTCCAGGTGTTCATAAAGAGAAATGGGTTTGGAAACAAAATTTTCGTACGAAAACTCGTTGGCATCCGAAAGGTTTTTCATTGATCTTGATGATGGAATATATTGTTCATCCACGGCATTTTTGAAATAGTCTTCGAGGTTCAGCTCATCGGAATGAAAATCTTCTTCCGGTTTCTCATTCTGTTCTTGAGGCGTTTGTTCGCTGATGCTGTCGGAAACAGATACATCTTCCAGCAAGGGATTCGACACAAGTTCTTCACGGATTTCGTCCTGAAGTTCAGGAACCGTCATTTGCAGGAGCTTTATCGCCTGCTGCAATGCCGGTGTTAAAGTCAACTTCTGGGTGAGTTTTAGGTTGAGTTTCTGTTCAAAAAGACCCATTAGATCAGTGTAAACTCCTTTCCAAGATAGACTTCCCGAATTAACGGGTCTTCTGCAATTTCAGTCGGACTTCCTTTTTTTAACACCTCACCCCTTGATAATATATAGGCGTTGTCTGTAATTCGCAAGGTTTCCTGAATATTATGATCCGTTATAATAATTCCGATTCCCTTTTCTTTCAATTTCAGAATATTTTCCTGAAGTTCATTGATAGTAATGGGGTCAATACCGGCAAAAGGCTCATCCAGGAGAATAAAAAGAGGCCTGGCCGCAAGTGCCCGTGCAATCTCAACGCGACGTCTTTCTCCACCGGAGAGTAAGGATCCTTTGGTGTGCTCTACTCCCTTTAATCCAAATTCTTCCAGCAGGTCTTCCAGAGCCTTATCAATTTTATCCTTTTTGAGATCAAGTAATTCCAGCACGGCTTGAATGTTCTGACGCGCAGTAAGCCCTCGAAAAATTGAAGGCTCCTGAGGGAGATAACCGATTCCGTTCCGTGCACGAATATACATGGGTTCCTGGGTTAATTCCTTTTCATCCAATGTCACAGAGCCTTCATCCGGTGAGATAATCCCCGCAATCATATAAAATGTGGTGCTTTTCCCGGCACCGTTGGGACCCAGCAGCCCCACGATCTGGCCTGATTCAATCTCAATTGACACATCGTGGACAACTGCTTTTCCGCCATATCTCTTAGTCAGATGTTCTGTTTTTAACACATGGTTCATAACGCCAGTTTTATCCTTACTTTTTTCTTTCCGCTGTACACGGAAATTCTACCGGTAATTGTAGATAAAGTCAATTTATGCCCTGTAATTCGATTCCCGCCTTTATCTGTCACATCTGCATTTCCCAGCATCCATATCACATGTTGTTTTTCAACTACGATCAACAGATCGGCATGTCCTTTTCTGACTTGTGGACCGGTAAAATCGGCGTCAAAAAATACAGCTCCCCACTTATACACATAAGCTTGTGGGGCATTCACAGTAAGACCTTCCATTTTGGTTAGAACATTGCCAAATAGGTGTGACGGGCCATTTTCACTTCCCATGGCATTCTCAGAAGACAGGCTCAGAGGCGGTTGTCCCTTCCCTCGCAACGACTGCATCTCATAATGATTGGTTGCACTGAATTCTTTCTTACTCAGCTTTATTATCCCTGCACTGGAAAATGACTGTGTATTTTCGTCCCAGATAATCGCATTTTTCAACTGGATAGCATTTTTCTCCATGACTGCGCAGTCTGACAAAAACTGCCGATTCTGCAATTCTCCGTAAATATTCCCGGCCATTTCAAAATCACCATTTGGTTTCAAGGCGCCATGAACACCGTTTACCCATCCAAGTCCCTTCATTCGAATCTCAGGAAACCGAACACTGTTTTCTTTTCCTGAATATGACCCGGAAACATATGTACCTGTAATTCTTGCCCCCTTATGCCGTCCGATTGGAGCTCTTGCATCCATTTTAGAGGTTTGGAAAGAATAGGAACCCGGACCTGTAGTCGCAAAGAGTTCTTTTGATTGGACAATTGACCACGGGAAAGAAAATTTGTCACTTCTCAGAACTGCATTTGGAAACTTTGTAAGTTTTTCATTATCCCTGAAAATTAGAGGGGTCGGGAATATTCCGTTCCACCTGCCATCCTGCCGCCAAAGCGTCGCTTCCGAA
>JAADJC010000001.1:11510-26395 GCA_013151025.1 Acidobacteriota bacterium | reverse complement strand
ATTTTGCCCCGGCCGACAAGGGATAAACGTTCTGTACCGTTATTGAGAAATGCTGCATCTGTTGTTGTTTCAAAACCCGTATTTTCTGTGGGGGTCAGGCGAACCTGCTGCACAAACGTCAGTGTCTTTTCTTTGAGGTTGGCAATCCCCGTTTTGCTTTGAATGCTGAAGGATTCCCTGGAACTGTTGAATTGAGTATGGGTTTTGCCGATCAACTCATTGTCGGCTATCCGCAATTCATATCCTTTTCCTTTAAATACCCCATTATTCATTTTTGCCTCAAATGTGTCCATACCGGTCAGAATCCCATCCTGTAATGTGGCGGGCGGCGCCAATGCCACTGAGATGCCGTCCTTTGATGACAATAGTGTGATTTTTCCGGTCAACACGACAATATTTCCCTGCACTACAGCCGAGTCCGCTGTCACTTTTCCCGGAATCCCGGTTATTTGCAACACCGGTGAGCTGAGATGTACCCTGTCTTTTTCCTGAATTGCCTCTTTGAAATGAACGGTGGCATATGGGGAACCGTCACGGTAAAGAACATGAATGCCCCTCTCCATGCGCGTACCACCGGATGCGATTGGTTGAGATGCCGGTTTTATATCAGGTGTTTTCACAGGCTCCTGAATGCGCCCCCGATTGAAATTTCCAATTACAACGGCAATCAGAACTAACATTACGATCAGTAAAAATAGTTGGATTCTTCTTACTCTATTCATCTCCGTCTCAAATCAACAAGATTCAACTGGAAATACATCCGGCGATTCCATTTTACCTTTTCCACACTGAACACAAGGTCAGCGGAATCAAATTTCTGAACCCTCTCATCAAGGTGTGCCTTATTGTATCCGATAACCTCGAAGCGATGAAGCCCATCGCTGGCTTCAAATTTGATATGGCGGTTGTTTATCAGTTCCGGTTCTGTCTCTATAATTACATCTTGTACCATAAAAACCGGTTGCGGGTTTCCAATACCGAATGGTTCGATTTTCTTCAGTTGTTCATAAAAAGCATCATCTATGAGACTGAATTCCACTTCACAATCTATATCGATTCTTGGGGTAAACAATTCTTCCGGGTAATGGTCGAATAAATACTCATTGACCCCATCTTTCAGGGCTTGAAGATTTTCCCTTTTCACTGTAATTCCGGCAGCCTGTTGATGACCGCCGTAACTGCTCAATAGCGTTTCGAAGTTTTCCAACACATCAATGATGTTAATCCCTTCGATGCTTCGAATGGAGCCAAAAGCCATATCATCCTCAATACTTACAATGCCCACCGGGCGATAGTGTTTCTTCTGGACCTTGGAAGCCACAATACCGATTACCCCTTTGTGCCAGTCTGTTCCGGAAAGGAGCAGGAAGCGGGTCTTTTCCATGTCTTCCTGTTCAATCTGGTTCATCACCATTGTTTCCAGCGTTTTTTCCAGGCGCTGGCGTTCCGCATTCTTCCTGTTCATATACTTGGCATATTCCCGTGCATCAGCCTCAGTATTGGTCGTAAACATCTCAATGGCGTTTGTGGCATCTCCCAGCCTGCCCAACGCATTGATTCTCGGTGCAATTTTATAGCTGATGTCTACAGATGCCATACCTTCTCTGTCAATATTGCAACTTTCGAGCATGGCCTCAAGTCCACGTGTGGTGGTTTTATGAATGGCTTTCAGGCCTTCCTTTACAAGAATTCTATTTTCGCTGAGCAGTGGGACAAGGTCGGCCACAGTGCCGATTGATACAATTTTCAGAGCAAAATCGAGAGTTTCGAAGAGAGAAGTCCGTTGAGACAATGCCTGCACAAGTTTGAACACCACTCCCACGCCGGCAAGGGGCTCATGTTCGAATCCACTGCCCGGCACTTTGGGATTAAGGATAGCCACAGCTTTTTCCGGCAACTCCCTGTCCGGCTCATGGTGGTCCGTGATAATCACATCTATCCCCATCTTTGCAAGGGTGTTCACTTCTTCTACAGCCTTTATTCCACAGTCTACGGTGATCAACAGGCGAAACGGAAATTGCTTTCTCTCCTCAACGAGTTTATCTATCTTAACCCCGTATCCATCCTTGAAGCGGTTTGGAAGCGTGTAAGAGACATCTCCACCTGCTTCAGTGAGGAATTGCTTCAGGATGACAATAGCGGAGATACCGTCCACATCATAATCACCGTAGATGATTATTTTTTCATGGCGTTCCACCGCTTCAAGTATGCGTGTGACAGCCGCTTCCATTCCCTGCATCATGAACGGATCATGGAGATCAGCCATTGTACCGTTGAAAAATTGTTCTGCTTTTGCAGGTGTATCAATGCCACGGATGACCAGCAATTTGGCAAGAAAATTCGGCATTTCATTTCCGGCGGTAAGCTCGGAAACTTTTTCAGCGTCAACTTCTTTTAAAGACCATTTATACATTCTGTTCTACTTTAATTACTTTTCCGATCTGCCTGAATCTATTATATCTTTGTTCTTGCAGTTCATGGGGCTTTAATTGAACAAGTTCTTTCAAATGCTTGTTCACGTATTCCCCTGTTTTTTCTATTGCAATCGCCGGATTGGCATGGGCTCCGCCAACCGGTTCAGGGATAATTTCGTCGATTATGCCGAAACTCTTCAGAGATGGAGCGGTGAACTTCAAAGCTCGCGCGGCAGCCTCAGCCTTTGAAGCGTCCTTCCACAGGATGGAAGCACAGCCTTCAGGAGAAATAACCGAATAAATGGAATACTGGAGCATCAACACCCGGTTTGCAACGGCGATGCCAAGTGCGCCGCCACTGCCGCCTTCTCCAATGATAACAGTAATGACAGGGACTTCCAATGTGGCCATCTCCCTGAGATTTCTTGCAATAGCTTCAGCCTGTCCTCTTTCTTCTGCGTCAATACCCGGATAGGCCCCGGGCGTATCCACAAGGGTAATGATCGGAATTCTGAATTTTTCGGCCATTTTCATCAATCTCAATGCCTTGCGATATCCTTCCGGACGGGACATTCCAAAGTTTCGCGCTATTTTGGCCTTAGTGTCACGGCCTTTCTGATGGCCGATCACGCAAACTGATCTTCCTTGAAAACGACCGAATCCACAAATAATTGCCGGGTCATCTGCAAAATTACGGTCACCATGCAATTCCGTAAAATCTTCAATTAAGCCCTCAATATAGTCAATTGTATACGGACGGTTCGGATGACGCGCCACCTGCGTTATCTGCCATTCATCAAGGTCCTTGTATATGTTTATTCTCATTGCGTTGATTTTTTCTTCAAGGTGGTTGGCTTCATCAATTTTATCAAATGCCAGCGCCGTTTCCAACTTGTTGTAATTGCCGGCCAGTTCTTTTTCAAAAGGAAGAAAATAAATGCTCATCAAAACCTCTCGTATAACTCATTACATGTAATTGTCACAAAATTGTCCATTTCTGTCAACCGGAGGGAGCTCAATGAAGGTTTTTTTGCCGGTTCAAAGACACAAAATTGAACATTTCTGAAAACATTAGCTTCCATCCGGCTTCCGACGACAGATTTTGATGATTTCCAGGTGGGACTGACGGAAAATTTTCGGTATAATGGGAGCATGTGAAAAAGCACGGCCATTGGAGGGGATTTTGAGCAGAAAGATTCGGTTCGTTACAGCAGCCAGTTTATATGACGGCCACGACGTGTCCATTAACATAATTCGAAGGATTCTTCAGGCACAAGGCGCAGAAGTAGTGCATCTTGGCCATAACCGGGGCGTGGACGAAGTGGTACAAACCGCTCTCGAAGAAGATGTTCATGGCGTTTCGCTTTCTTCCTATCAGGGTGGTCACATGGAATACTTCAAATACTGCCGGGAACGCCTGGATGAAGCCGGGCTTAAACATGTAAAGATATTCGGTGGCGGCGGCGGTGTAATTGTACCGGAAGAAATTAAAGAACTGGAAGCATCGGGAATTACAAAAATATTTTCTCCCGCAGACGGCAAAAAGATGGGGCTGGAAGGAATGGTCAGCTACATGCTGGATCAGTGCGATTATCCACTGTTTCAGGAAGAAGACCCCCTCTCCGAATTCAATTCGAACCTTTTTTCCCGGATTCAACAAGGCGACAAGGCTGCAATTTCCAGGGGAATCTCCATCATTGAGAATGAGAGCCTCCATCATTCCGGTAAAAACCGCCTGGAAGAAATACTCTCCCGCGCAGAAAAAGAAAACAGTACAAAAGCCATTCCTGTCGTGGGCGTCACAGGAACCGGCGGGGCGGGAAAATCCTCGCTGCTGGATGAACTTCTGCGCAGGTTTGTCTCACAGTACCCTGAAATGAAAATTGCCGTCATATCCATTGACCCGACAAAACGGAAAAGCGGCGGCGCACTTCTTGGTGACCGAATCCGCATGAACACACTGCCCCACCCCGACATCTACATGCGTTCCATGGCCACAAGGGGCAGCAACAAATCCACTTCCACCGCTGTCCATCAGGCAACAACACTTTTGAAACTTGCCGGAACAGACTTGATTATCGTGGAAACGTCCGGTATCGGCCAGAGCGACACCGAAGTGGTGGATATCTCCGATGTCCATGTCTACGTCATGACCTCCGATTACGGCGCTGCCACCCAGCTTGAAAAAATTGACATGATTGACTATGCTGATGCGATTATCCTGAACAAATACGACAGGAAAGGATCTGCGGACGCGCTGAGGGATGTTCGGAAGCAATATCGCCGGGCACACCTCATGTGGGAAACTCCAGACGAAGAACTACCGGTTTATCCCACCATTGCCAGTCGATTTCATGATGAGGGAGTGGATTCATTCTTCAGCCACCTCATGGCCATTGTCAACGGCAAAATGGGTACCTCTTTCCCTGTATCCGGGGAAATTCCATTCCATTATCCCCGTACCTACAGCGTTATTCCACCGGAACGAATCCGCTACCTCAGTGAAATTGCGGATAACCAGTTCCGTTACCATCGCCATTCTAAACAACAGGCCGACCTGGTTTCCCGCCTCCAGGCACTGGAAACAGCGCTTGGGGCACTGAAAAAACCGGAAAACTTTGAAACCCCGGGAAGTATTGCGGGCAGCGAAGTGAAAAAGGGGAAATCCGTGGTAAAACTGGCGCACTTTCATCCTGGCAAAGAAACATTAAAAGACCTGGAAACCGCCATTTCCCGGATTCAGACCCACATTGACCCGGTTTACCTGAAAGAACTTCGGGAATGGGAACATTTCAAATCCCTGTATCGGCAGGAAAAACTGGTAACCCGGACACGAGATCGGGAAATTGAAAACAGTCTGTCCACGATATCCCTTTCCGGCCTCAGAATCCCCAGAATTTGCCTTCCGTCTTACCGGGACTGGGGTGATATCCTCAAGTGGAAGACAAAAGAAAATGTCCCCGGCATGTTCCCATTCACTGCTGGTGTTTTCCCCTTCAAACGCGAAGGAGAAGACCCCACCCGGATGTTTGCCGGTGAAGGCTGTCCGGAACGCACCAACAAACGTTTTCATTACCTTGCATCGGGCCAGAATGCGGCAAGGCTTTCCACCGCCTTCGATTCCGTCACCCTCTATGGTTATGACCCGGCAGTTCGTCCCGATATTTATGGGAAAATCGGCAACGCGGGGGTTTCCATCGCCACAGTGGACGACATGAAAAAACTGTACTGCGGTTTTGACCTCTGTGACCCCAAGACATCGGTTTCCATGACCATCAACGGCCCGGCGCCCATGCTGCTCGCCATGTTTTTCAACACAGCCATTGACCAGCAGGTTGAAAAATACCTCCGCAAAGAAGGAAAACTGGAAGAAGCCTGCAAACTAAAAGATAAATACTTCAAAAAAAAGAATATTGAAATGCCCCGATACAACTCCGACACCCCGTTGGAAGGAGACCGGGTTTTCGGACTGTTTACGCTGGGAATCCCCGGTTACGAACTGCTGGACCGGGAAATATATGAGCGCATCAAGGTGAACACCATTAAAACTGTCCGTGGAACCGTCCAGGCTGACATCCTGAAAGAAGACCAGGCCCAGAACACCTGTATTTTCTCCACTGACTTTGCCATGAAAATGATGGGAGACATCCAGGACAATTTCATCCGCAACGGGGTGCGAAACTATTACTCTGTCAGCATTTCCGGGTACCATATTGCGGAAGCCGGGGCCAACCCCATTACACAGCTCGCGTTTACATTGGCAAATGGCTTTACATATGTGGAATATTACCTGTCACGGGGTATGAAAATCGACCAGTTTGCACCCAACCTCTCCTTCTTCTTTTCCAACGGGCTGGACCCCGAATACTCCGTCATCGGCCGGGTGGCGAGAAGAATCTGGTCAGTGGCGATGAAACACAGATATGGCGCAAACGAACGGAGTCAGAAGCTTAAATATCACATTCAGACCTCCGGGCGCTCCCTCCACGCCCAGGAAATTGACTTCAACGACATCCGTACCACCCTTCAGGCACTGACAGCCATCTATGACAACTGCAACTCTCTCCATACCAACGCCTACGACGAGGCTATTACCACACCCACGGAAGAATCCGTCCGCCGGGCACTGGCCATCCAGTTGATTATCAACCGTGAATTCGGAATGACAAAAAACGAAAATCCCCTTCAGGGTTCCTTCATCATCGAAGAACTGACAGATCTTGTGGAAGAAGCAGTGCTGATGGAATTTGAAAGGATTTCAGAGCGGGGCGGTGTAACCGGTGCCATGGAAAGCATGTATCAGAGAAGCAAAATCCAGGAAGAATCCATGCACTACGAGCGCTTGAAATACACTGGAGAATTGCCAATCATCGGAGTCAATACCTTTGAACGGCCCCCTCATCTGAAAGGACAGGAAAAGGCCCCCACCGAGCTCATCCGTTCCACGGAAGAAGAGAAGAAACAACAGATTCACAACCTGGAGCTCTTTCACCGGCGGAATCAGGGGATTGGTGAAGAAAAATTGAAAGAACTGCGGGAAATCGCGGCTTCAGGAGAAAATATATTTGATTATCTGATAGATACCGTCAATTATTGTTCTCTGGGGCAGATTACATTCTCACTGTTCGACGTAGGGGGAGAGTACCGCAGAAGCATGTAACCCGGATAAACTTTACTGTGCCTGAAGCCAGGGAAGCATCTGTTCAACCAGTGCCTCAAATGCCGCTTTGCGATGGCTGATTTGATTTTTCTCTTCCATTGTCATTTCTGAAAAGGTTTTCTTAAAAGGCGGATAATAAAAAATCGGGTCATAGCCGAACCCGCCCCTTCCAGCAGCATCAAAGGCAATCATGCCTGTCACCCTGCCCTCCCCTGTGCCGATGACTTCCCCATTGAAGGCACAGGAAGCGGCACAGCGAAATCTGGCAGACCGCACGGACCGCTCTACTTTGGCCATTTTTTCCAGGATTTGCCGGCAGCGTTCCCCGTATGACATCCTCGGGCTGAAATACCTTGCGGAATAAATGCCCGGATCCCCGTTCAACGCGTCAATTTCCAGGCCTGAATCATCCGCCACAACTGGGAATGAAGTTTTTTTTGAGTAATAGATTGCCTTTTGGATGCTGTTTTCAAGAAAAGTAGTGCCGGTTTCCTCAAAATCGGCCTCCAGGCCGATTTCCATAAGGGTGTTTATCCGGACAAGGCCACTGAAAATAACTTCCAGTTCCCGAATTTTATGTTTATTCCCGGTTGCAAATACAATCGTGTTCACTGGTTCAGGGCTTCACGCTGAAACGCCATCAGTTTTTCAATACCGCCGAGGCCGGCATCCAGCAACTGATCCATTTCCTTCCTGGAAAAAGGCGCCCCTTCGGCAGTCCCTTGAATCTCAATGAGCTTCCCCTCGGAAGTGGCGACAATATTCATATCCACATCCGCGTTGGAATCTTCCGAATAATCCAGATCCAGCAGAATTTCCCTATTCACAACTCCCACCGAAACCGCAGCCACCTGGCTCAAAATCGGGGTCTGTTGAATTGCCCGTTCCCGTAATAACTTTTCCACAGCAAGTGAAAGTGCCACAAATGCCCCGGTGATGGATGCCGTTCTTGTGCCGCCATCCGCCTGAATCACATCGCAGTCAATGAGAATCGAGCGTTCCCCGAGAATCCTGCGGTCCACAACCGCCCGAAGGGACCGGCCGATGAGGCGCTGGATTTCCACGCTCCTTCCCTGCTGCTTTCCCTTAACCGATTCCCGCATATTGCGGCTTCCGGTGGCCGCCGGCAACATGGCGTATTCTGCCGTCACCCAACCCAAACCCTGATCCTTCAAAAAAGGCGGAACCTTTTCTTCAATGGTTGCACTGCAGATTACCCGTGTCCTTCCAAATGAAATCAACACCGAACCTGCAGGGTAAAACTGAAAACCCGGGATAATCTCTATCTTTCTTAATTCATCATTTTGTCTGCTCTGTTTTCTTTTCATCTAATGTTCTCCATAGTTTCTGTAAATCAATATGCTCAATCTTATCAAAATTACCTTCAAGGAAACGCCTGCTCAATGAAGCAAACCCCTCCGGGTAATCCGTTACAAAAATTTCCGTTCTTCCAGTTCCATCGGGAAAACTGTACTCCTCCAGCAGAATGTCCCGAATAGGTTCAGCAGAATCCACCAGCTTGAGTGCCGGGTACATCTCCTGAATCGTCTGCTTTAGAATCGGGTAATGCGTGCATCCCAGAATCAATGTATCGATATTATTCTCCAGAAGTGGTTCCAGGTACATTGAAATTACCTTTTCAGGGATTTCACCGGAAACCAGCCCCTCCTCCACAAGGGGAACCAGAAGGGGCGCCGGAGCGCTGAAAACCTTTAGATTCGGGTTAATCTCTCTCAATTTATTCTGATATTTGCCGGATGAAATCGTGGCCTGAGTTCCAATGATACCGATTCTCCCGTTCTCCGTTGTACCAGCTGCTCGTCTTGCGCCGGGATGAATAACACCGGTAACCGGCACATTCCCCGCGTAATCTCGCAACGCCGGAATCGCATAAGCAGACGCTGTGTTGCACGCAACAATCAGTACATCAATTCCTTTGGTAAGGAGAAAAGACGCATTCTGCTTTGTGTAACGCACAATTGTCTCACTGGACTTCGTACCGTAGGGAAGCCGTGCCGTATCCCCAAGGTAGTAAAAATTCACACTCGGAAATGCGACGCGCAACACCTTCAGAACCGTCAATCCCCCAGCCCCTGAATCAAAAATACCAATCCGTTTCACAAACCGTTTCTCTCTATCCATAACCTGTAGAGTGTAATACAGGGGGAGGAGCTTTGCAACTGTTGCACAGTTGCAAAGCGTGGATGGTGGATGGTTCAGAAAGGGAACGGTGTAAACGCAGGGAAACCGGGGACTGGCAACTTCGCAGATGCCTGTCCCCGCTTTACTAATACCGTGTGTGGCCAGTTCCATGATTTTTCTGAACAAGTCATAATTTACGAATTAAAAGTCACGGTGCCTGCAAAGCTGGCAAGTGGATGTCCCCAGTTCTTAAAAGTGCCTGAAAAAGATGATCGTCCCTGTGTTTCTTCTCCGAATCATAAATACACTATCGCTTTTCAACGATGAAGAGAAAATTTATTTTGCGCGTTGCTCCATAAATTTGAAATAGCGATGTTTTTGCAATATTTGGAATTATCGAAATGACCTCTCCTTGTAAACTGTTCAGGAATTCCTCCAGTTTAGTCTGATCACTGACCATATTAATTTCCAGTTTATGAACCCTGTATTCCATTTCATACCTCCTCAAAATATTCTCCCGGGCACATCAGATTCATTATTGAATTGCTTCATTGGATAATTATACGCAACGAATTGGATAATTGTTCAGTCATTGGAAGAATGGAAACAGGAATACGTAACCAGTTACAGGAAGTTACAGGTTCGAAAGGGAAGCAATCGATGATCCGATACCACATGGGCTCTGCTTGTCTGTTGTATCAGAATTTCAGTACAGAGGAAATGCCAACTCCCTGATTTTTCTGAACAACCCACCACCCACTATTCACCATTCACGCGGCGTTTACGTCTCTCATTTTTTGCACTTATCTACGCCCCTGCGTTGCGGCCCATCATGCTGGATCACGCCGGCGGAGACAACAAATTTGATGCCCTGTTCGATTGTGATGTTCAACTCCCGCACTTTATCCGGGGATACCATGACAAGGTAACCGGAGGTAGGGTTTGGAGTTGTGGGGATAAATACGTTGATCATGGGCCCCTGGCTTTCAGAAATAGCTGCCGTTTTTGAGGGTCCCACATCGGAAGTGACAAAGCCGATCACCCACATGTCATTTTTCGGATACTCCAGTGCCACAACTTTACTAAAACGTTCGGAATTGCTTAGTTTGAAGGCATCCATGAATTGTTTGACTGCAAGGTAAACCCCTTTGACAACAGGTGTTTTTGACATCAGGGTGTCCAGTAAGGAAAAGACTTTTTTGCCGATGTAGTTCCCTGCCAGCAGACCAACGATAAAGATAAGCAGAACAATCAAAAGAACCGACACAATACTGATTACAGGCGTCGGAATCGCAATTTCAGGGGCATAGAGGGCGAGGGAACGATGAATTACCGGACTGAGGATACCGTCAATTTTGTCAAATATGTAGTAGATGACCAGGAGGCTGACCAGTGCCGGGGTAATCACCAGAATCCCGGTGAAAAATATGGTTTGTAATTTTCTACGCTTCATTGTCTTTTCTGGATTCATCTGTTTCCTGGGGCATTAACAGGACGTACCCTGTTTTTCGCCAGAATTTCATGAAATAGTCGATGCTGGAACCAATTGCCAATACCAGTACAATCCACAGAAAAACGATTCCCGGAACCCATAAAGAATGGAATTTCTCGCCCAGTATCAGCAGTGATATGGCAATAACCTGGAATACCATCTTGAATTTACCCAGCAGGGAAGCCTGAATCACAACATCATATACAAGGGCGATCTGACGCAATCCGTTCACGGCAAATTCCCTGCCCACAATAATCACGACCATCCAGGCCGGAGCCAGATTCATTTCAACAAGTGAAATGAACGCGGCGGATATCAGGAGTTTGTCTGCAATGGGATCCAGGAGTTTTCCAAGACTGGTCACTTGTTTCTTTTTCCGCGCAAGGTATCCGTCAAAGAAGTCTGTGACGGAAGCAAGCCAGAATATGCCTACCCCTAACCACACTTTTCCTTCAAAACGGGTCAGCATGACAACGACCAGTATAGGTACGAGAAAAATTCTGAACAGTGTCAGGTATGTCGGAATGTTAATTCGTGGTTTTGTCATCTTTCACTACTTTGATAATTACTTCGCCCTTTTTTGCCATTTTCAGTTTTTCCCGGGCAATCATTTCCACAAAGAAAGGAGAATCAGCCCGACGCATTTCTGTTTTCTTCTTAATCTCATCCATACGTTCTTTCAGGACTGATTCTTCCTTCGAAAGGGTTTGCCGTTTCTGTTTTAACGAAACGAAGGTTTTGTAACCATCGGCCATGCTGTAAATAATGGCAGTCCAGACCAAAAGGTAGCAGACAAGCAGTCCGCTGAGAATTATGAAATTGCGAGTTCTGTCGGCCATTTTTCGACGCATCAGTTTTCCTTACAAATATTTATCGAAAGGCGTCGTGCCTGCGTACAGGGCACCGTCTTCCAGTTCTTCCTCAATACGAAGCAACTGGTTATATTTTGCAAGCCTGTCTGTCCGGGATGCGGAACCGGTCTTGATCTGACGGGTTCCAAGCGCCACTGCAAGATCAGCAATGATGGGGTCTTCTGTTTCACCGGAACGATGGGAAACAACTGCTCCATAACCGGCTCTGTAGGCCATCTTGATGGCTTCAACTGTTTCAGTCACGGTTCCGATCTGGTTCAGTTTAATGAGAATGGCGTTGGCAATTCCCTTGTCAATCCCTTCTTGGAGAATCTTGGTATTGGTAACAAAGATGTCATCTCCGGTAAGCTGAATCCGCTTCCCCATTCGTTTCGTCATTTCTTTCCAGCCGTCCCAGTCATCCTGGGCCAGTCCATCTTCAATCATGACAATGGGATATTTGCTTACCCAGTCTTCGTACACACCGATCATGCCGCTGGAATCCAGTTTATCTCCAGTAGAAGACAGTACATATTTCCCGTCTTTATAGAATTCACTGGCAGCCGGATCAAGGGCGAGAAATACGTCTTTTCCCGGTTCATAGCCTGCTTTTTTAATTGCGGAAACGATTAACTGCAACGCTTCTTCGTTTGATTTCAGATTGGGTGCGAATCCACCTTCATCTCCTACTGAAGTTCTGTATCCCTTTTCTTTCAAAATGGATTTCAAGGTATGGAATACTTCGGAACCGTATCTCAATGCTTCCCGGAAAGTAGGTGCTCCCGCCGGTACAATCATGAATTCCTGTATATCCACGCGATTATCCGCATGGGCGCCGCCATTGAGGATATTCATCATCGGAACGGGAATGTCCCTGGCACAGGCACCGCCGAGATATTGATATACAGGTAATTCGCTATAAGCCGCTGCCGCTCTGAGAACCGCCATGGAAACACCGAGAATCGCATTTGCACCCAGTTTTTCCTTGTTTTCAGTTCCATCCAGCTCAATCATCAGTTCATCAATAAAGACCTGTTCTCTCACATCCAGGCCGATTAATTCGTCCGCGATAATTTCGTTTACGTTCTGGACTGCTTTCAACACACCTTTTCCACCATAGCGGTCCGGATCGCCGTCCCGCATTTCCAGTGCTTCCCGTTCTCCTGTGGATGCGCCGGATGGAACCGCCGCACGGCCCATAATCCCGGATTCAAGATAAATCTCAACTTCAACGGTGGGATTCCCTCTGGAATCCAGAATTTCACGGGCAAAAATATCTTCGATGAATGGCATTTCAGCACCTCCTTTATCGTCGGGCTGATTATAGGTCAGTAGTACGCTTTAATCAATTGCGTATTTACAATTAAATGGTCATGCACACGGTACAGGTTTTTCATTGACGGTACATAACTCATTTTTACATTACTGAGGACAACAAACTGTTTGCCTGGTGAAAAGGTTTTCGGTAGCTCCCGGTTAATGGCTGGGACGCGTACCTTACCGGAACACAGGTAATTATTTATAGTCACAACGTTAATATCAAAGGATGTTCCCGTTTTCATTGCTCTTGCCCGTTCATTCTGAACGCCTTTGAATTCAGAAAGACTGTGGGCAAACACAAGCTGCATCGTGTTTACTGTGTATATCTTATCTTCCAGATTAATGGTTTTGGACAGGTTAAGATTTTCATCCAGCATAAAATCAAGGGGAACTTCCCTACCCTCTTCCAGGCCCGAATCATTCAGAAACTCAAGTTGTTCGCTTTCTTCATCAGCACCTGTATTGCTTTCCTGGAAAATCATCTGCACACCGTCCGTAATTGTGATGCACTCTGCTTCCCCGAATTTTCGCTTATTTGTTGCGCTGTTCAAAAGGTCAATCAATCTGATTTCTCCGGTTGCCGTTCCTTCAATGTATCCATCTATAATTGACTTATCAAGGAAATAAAGACGTACTCTTTGCATGACTCACCTCGATACAACTAATTCTTATAGGTAATAATAGCATATCATGGGCCATGAAAAGTGAATTTATTTTTCAAGCCTAATATTGTGTTATTATTTTGTGTAACGTATCAGTTGAAAGTGTATCCAACCTTTGACACATGACGGTGGACTATGGAGGGTTATGTATGCAAATGAAAGTTAAATGGTTTTTTTTCCTGATAATTGGCGTTGGAGTGGTCGCAAATGCTTTCGCGACGTCTCCAATAATTGCCGGCCGAGGACTGACATTGGATCAGGCAATCCGAACAGCCCTCGAAAGAAGTCCATATCTTCAAGCCATTGAATCAGAACGAGATGCGGGGCAAACCTACCGGGATGAAGCAAAAGGGTATCGCCTGCCCCAGGTAGATATCAGTGAAATTTATATTCGAACTAATTCTCCGGCGGATGTATTTGGTCTGCAATTGAATCAGGAAAAATTTTCAATGACAGATTTTGCCATGTCGGATGCCAATCACCCCGCGCCTATTGATGATTATGTCACCCAGCTCCAGGTGGCTCAGCCCCTCTACATGGGCGGAAAAATCAAACATGGTATTCTTGCCGGTGAAAAAATGGCGGCTGCGTCAGATAAAAAACTGGACCGTGCCCGCCAGGATGTCACATTTCAAACAACAAAGGCTTATCTGAATGTTCTTCTGGCTCAACGATATGTTGAACTAATGGGTTCTGTTGTCTCCACAGTGCAGAAACATGTGGATTCCGCACAGGCTTATTTTGACACGGGTTTTATCATGGAAGCGGACCTGCTTCAGGCAAAAGTATTCCTGGGCCGGATGCGGCAATTACAGATTACCGCACAGAACAACGCGCGTCTGGCAATGGCTTTTCTTGCCAACGTAATGGGAGTGGATCAGGACCTGAAATTTGAACTCACGGATACCTTTAATTATGAAGCACGACAGTATAATCTGGACACTTTGATTCAAACCGGCCTGAAGAACCGCCCCGATCTGGAGGAAATGCGCCTGAAAGTGGGAGCAGCCAATGAAAAAATTGGCGTGGAAAAATCCGAATATAAGCCCAAGGTTTTCCTCATTGGCCAATTAAATTACCACGATTCGGATTTTGCCGGTTTTGATGGAGATTCTTTCAAAATAATGGCGGTTGCGAAATTCAATCTTTTCAACGGGAAACGGACACGTGCAAAAGTTCGAAGGGCAAAATCCCAATATGAGTCTTATCAAAATTATCTGAACCAGATGAAAAACGGTATTCAACTTCAGATCAAGCAGGCCCTTTTTCGGCTACAGGAGGCTGGGCAAAGGTATAAAGTGGCCGAACTTTCATACAAACAGGCAAAAGAAAATGTAAAGCTGA
>JAADJC010000001.1:0-11501 GCA_013151025.1 Acidobacteriota bacterium | reverse complement strand
AAGAGCGCTACAAGAAAGGCGTTGAAAAGACAACCGACCTTCTGGACGCAGACACTGCGTTACAGCAGGCGGCGACAAACAGTCTCCATGCACTGTTTGACTGTCTCAAAGCAGAAAAAAACTTGAACTATATGATAGGAAAAAACCAGTAAGGGGAAACTATGAAACGATTATCATTTGTTGCCACAGTCGCCATAACTCTTCTCAGTTCGGGTTGTTCCCATAATGACATGGGGAAAATGAAACAATTACCTCCGGTTAAAACCCGGATACGGGTTGTAAAAGCAGAGGTTTTACCGGAACTGGTTTCAGGGCCGGGCCAGATTACTTCCAAAAATGATGCCTATATATCTGCAAAATCTATGGGGACCGTTATCGCAATTAAGGTAAAAGCCGGGGAAACTGTCAAAAAGGGGCAGTCTCTGCTTGAAATTGACAGCTCCGATATTCATTCTAAGTTACAGCAGGCAAAAGGGGCGCTGGCCCAGGCCAAAGCAGCATTCACCATTGCGGAAAGCAATTACACTCGCTTTCGGGAGCTGTATAAACGAAACGCATCCTCAAAGGTGGAGCTGGAACAGATGGAATATCAATATAATGCGGCAAAGGGAGCTGTCCAGATGGCTTCTGGAGCCGTGCAGGAAGCAAATGCATATCTGAAATATGCTTCTGTCCATGCACCTTTTGATGCGGTTATTATTGAAAGGATGGTTAATGTGGGAGATTTCGCAGCACCGGGCCGGCCACTCTTTCGAATAATTGATCCGGCCAATATGCGGTTCGAGTGTCGGGTCAGTGAATCGGACGCAAAATATGTCAAATTGAACCAGAGAATTCCGGTCAGATTGGATAACTTTGATCAGGAGCTCAGCGGTACTGTCACAGAGATTGGCGGCGGTTCTGATTTCATGACCCATACAGTGGCTGTTTATATCAATTTCAATAAGACAAAGGGTTTACGCGCAGGAATGTACGGACAGGCATTTTTCCCCGGTGTACAGAAAAAACGAATTCTCATCCCGGAAAGCTGGATTTCAAGAAGAGGTGAGCTGTCACTTGTTTTTGTTCGGGGTCCAAAAGGATTTGCCCAGATGCAGATTATTCAAACCGGCAAAATGTTTGGTGACAGGATTGAGGTGACTTCAGGGCTGGATGGGGGAGAACAAATCGCCACGACATCTGTGGATAACCTTTCCGACGGCCTGAAACTGGAGACAAACTGATGCGTGGAGAAAAGCTCGGCCTGTCCGGATCCATTGCCCATTACTTCATCAATTCCAAATTAACGCCGCTGCTGCTGGTTTTTTCCCTTTTACTGGGACTTTTTGCCGTACTGATAACCCCGAGGGAAGAAGAACCGCAGATTGTGGTACCGATGATTGATGTAATGGTTCAATATCCAGGTGCAGGTCCTGCCCAGGTAGAATCTAAAGTCACAGAACCTGTAGAGAAGCTCATGTGGGATATCCCCGGCGTAGAGTATGTGTACAGCATTTCCGGTTCCAGTTTTTCACTGGTTACGGTTCGGTTTTATGTGGGGGAAAATGCAGAAGACAGTTTGGTCAAGGTAATGGATAAACTCCAATCCAATTATGACGCAATACCCAAAGGGATTTCCTTTCCGCTGATCCGCCAGAAATCAATTGACGATGTACCCCAGACTGCAGTTACACTGTACAGTGATCATTACACTGCCTATGATCTTCGTAGAATCGCTGTGGAACTGGCTAATAAAATCAACCGGATTCGGAACATTTCCACTGTAAAGGTTATCGGGGGAGAATCGAGATCACTCCAAGTTATTCCGGACCCCATCAAGATGAAAATGAAGAATATTTCTCCCCTCCAGATTGCCGATATGCTGACAAAGCGACACTGGCAATTACCAGCCGGACAGTTTCAGAATTCCAACCGGTCGTATGTCGTCCAGGCCGGACAATTTATCAGTTCCGTTCAAGAACTGGAAAACCTGGTAGTGGGCGTCTACATGCGCAAGCCGGTTTTATTGAAGGATGTGGCAAAAGTTAAAGATGGCGCTACTGACCCGACTAACTATGTATTTTTTGGAGCAGGCCCCAGTGCCCTGAAGAAAGGAATTGACGATTATTCAACCTATCTTTCCCCTGCTGTTACAATTTCAATTGCAAAGAGAAAGGGCAGCAACTCAGTGGATGTCGTGGCTGCAGTAAAGCGAATGGTCAATGAATCAAAAGGCTATATCATTCCTGCGGACGTGCATACGGCCATTACCCGTGACTACGGGAAAACCGCCCAGGACAAATCCAATGAATTGATTCTCCATATCCTTGTTGCCACCATAGCAATTACGATATTCATTGGGTTTACACTGGGCATTAAAGAGGCTATTACGCTCTTTATTGCCGTCCCGGTCACTTTGTCGTTGACGTTGTTTGCCAGTTATTTCTTCGGTTATACCCTGAACCGGGTATCTCTCTTTGCTTTGATTTTTGCCATTGGGATTCTGGTGGATGACGCCATTGTCGTGGTGGAAAATATTCATCGCCACTTTGTACTTCACCATGGAAAAGGTAAATTGCTCGATATTGCGGCCAAAGCTGTAGATGAAGTGGGAAACCCCACCATTCTGGCTACCTTTACCGTGATTGCTGCACTATTACCTCTGGCCTTCGTATCCGGAATGATGGGCCCTTACATGCGACCGATTCCCATCAATGCGTCCGCTGCCATGCTTTTCTCGCTTTTTATAGCATTTACAGTTACACCCTGGCTGGCATACCATCTTCTGAAATACGAAAAACATGATGAAGATAAACCCGAGGGTGGAGAAACAAGCGGATGGATGTACAGGAAATATAAGAAGTTCATGGAAACACTTATTGACCGACCATCCCGCAGGTGGGCATTCCTGAGTCTCGTGATCGTGCTCCTCTTGGGCTCAATTGCGCTTTTTGTAACCAAACACGCCATTGTAAAAATGCTGCCCTACGACAATAAATCCGAAATGCAGATCATTATTGACATGCCGGAAGCTTCTACGCTGGAACAAACCACAGCTACTGCCAGGGATATTTCAAATTATCTGCGAACTGTCCCTGAAGTCAGCGATTTTCAAATCTACTCGGGCACTTCCGCGCCATTTAACTTTAACGGCCTTGTCCGCCACTATTTCATGCGCCAGGGTGAGAATGTGGCAGATATCCAGGTAAATTTTGTATCTAAAGACGCCAGGAAACGCAAAAGTCATAAACTGGCCAAAGAAATGCGTCCCTCTATCCTGGAAATCGGCAGGAAGCACAATGCAAACGTGAAGGTTACGGAAATTCCCCCCGGCCCGCCGGTTATGTCCACCTTACTTGCGGAAATCTATGGGCCGAACTATCAGCGTCAGATTGAAATTGCAAAACAGATCAAGGATATTTTTAATACGACTGAAGGCGTGACAGATGTGGACTGGTATGTTCAGAGTGACCAGAAGAAACTTTCATTGATACCGGATGCAGTCAAAGCTGCCGTTCATGGAATTTCGGTTGAACAGATTACCAAAACCCTCGCAGTTGTCGAACATGGCATGCACATAGGGTTGGCAGATATTCCTCATGAAAGAGAGGATGTCTGTATCAACCTGAGGCTCTCCCAGGCAGACCGTTCAACAATTAGAGACCTCAAGGATATATATGTCCATGCAGCCAACGGCAGGATGATTCCCCTTTCCGAGCTGGTTAAAGTAGAACAAACAGTGGATCCGAAATGGGTTTATCACAAGAATCTGTTACCGGTGGTTTATGTTACCGGTGAGGTTTCAGGAAGAGAAGAAAGCCCTGTTTATGCAATTCTGAAGATGAAGAAGAAAATTGCGCAATTGAAATTGCCCGAAGGCTATTCCCTGAACCAACGATTCACAGACGAGCCCTTTGTCGACAAAAAATACCAGATGAAGTGGGATGGTGAATGGCAGATTACCTATGAGGTGTTTCGGGATATGGGGATTGCCTTTGCCGCAGTGATGGTTCTTATTTATTTCCTGGTCGTGGGCTGGTTCCGTTCCTTCCTGACGCCCTTTGTCATCATGGCCCCTATTCCACTGACCCTTGTGGGGATTGTGCCGGGGCACTGGATTACCCACACTTTCTTCACCGCCACATCCATGATTGGATTTATTGCATTGTCGGGAATCATTGTCCGAAACTCAATACTCTTGGTTGACTTTACGGAAATTCGATTGGTCGATGGGGCTTCAATGAAAGAGGCCGTTATTGAAGCCGGCATCATTCGATTCCGCCCCATCGTCCTTACGGCCGCCGCATTAATTGTGGATGGATTTGTTATTATCATGGACCCCATATTTGAGGGGCTTGCCGTTTCGTTGATTTTCGGTGTAATTTTGTCCACCATTCTGACATTGTTTGTCATTCCCTTACTTTATTTCATGTTTCACAAGAATCATGTTGAACAAATTATTGAAAACAGGAGGAATTCATAATGACTGTCAATCAGGCCCTGCGAGCTATTGCCGGAATCGTGGTTTTTGCTTCCGTTTTACTGGGTTATTACGTCAGTCCCTACTGGCTTATTCTCAATGGCTTTGTTGGATTAAACCTGCTGCAATCCGCATTTACCGACTGGTGTCCAACTATGGTGATATTCAGGAAAATGGGATTGCGAGAGTAAGTTTCGCATTCCAAAAAGAATGAAAAAATGGGGGCAATTGCCCCCATTTTTTTATGTCATTTTTATTCGGCAAAAACAATGGGGATTGCTGAAATCCCCGAAATATAGTCCTGCTGTGGCATCAGATTGCCCCATAACTCAAATCCCACCATAGGCTCATCTCCATGCACCCTGATCTGGGTTGTGCCGACAGGAAGCCCTCCTGTAAAAATATCTTTTGCCAGAAGTACCCATTTTTCATTGGGTTGAAGTAAATCAACTGGATTTTCAGTCTGCAACACAGTTCCGCTGTTATCCAGGGCTTCTACGGTTAATGTGCAAGAAGTACTGCCTGTGTTCAGTACGGCGATTCCAGTCCAGTAATCAGGATCATTTGAGACATGGGGAAAAATCAATCCGGTTACAGGCTCACTGGCACCGGGTACACCCGCCAGCAGGCGGTCGCCCTTTCCTTCCAGCGTCCCGAACAGTTCAAAACCAACCAGCTCACCGCCATTACCTGCTTCAGCTTTTACCCAGGCAGTAGCAGTTGGATACGTCTTCCCATTTGTGGCCCAGAAGTTCTGAACTATATCCACTACCTTGCTATTGGCGGAAAGAGGAAAAGTTACCGCTTCCAATGCGGTTCCGTTTTCGTCATAGGGAGTCAATGTTAATTCGGTATCGTTCTCAGATACGTTCTCAAGTGCGATTCCAGTCCACCAGTACACCCCCTGGACGTCCACATGGGGGAAATACAGAACCGGTCCGGTATTTGAACTGTCCTTGAGAACAAAACCCGCAAGCTGCTGAATATCCTCGCCCTTTTTACGAAAGGTTTCAACCCCTGACAGAACCGGGATATCGGAAGAGATAATACCCCAACCGGAAAAAGTTTCCGGATACGCCCCTCCATACACATCTGTCAGCCAGTCAAAGGATGTTTCCCCGAATTTCATGTTCAGGGAGTTGAGAGCGATAACTTCTTCCCCCGGCGACAAATAGTTCACAACGGGGATTTGATCAGACACGTTCACCAGTGCTGTTTCCGTGTCCCAATAGTCGGATTCCGGAGCGATGTGAGGCACCACAAGTTGTTCGGAAAGATTACTTACTGCGGGTAAAAAAGAAGAGCGGTCCAGATCCCGACTCACCAGACTTGTGTAACCGGCAAGTTGTGCAGAGGACGACAGCATGACCCAGCACGGGGCTTGAACCTTTGCTTTTAATGGATTTAACCAAATTCGTCCATTCCCGGGAATTGTTCCGTTTTCAGCAGAATAGACAAGACAACCGTTGTCCCCAATAACCTGGATACTGTAAAGCACGTCATCAGCCGTTGGGTTTATGATCCCGATATGAGATGTGAAATCCTCATCTTCCCGTACCAGAGGAAAATAGAGATGAAACGGCTCGCTGTCCGTTTGAGGGTTCAGAATGTAATTATCGACCAGAATTCCTCTTCTGGTGAAAAAATAATGGAGAGTCTCTCTGTATTGCCCACCATAGAGTGATATTTCTGCGTTTAGCAGCCGAACCGCTGAGGAAGGATAATATGTGTCCGGTGCCATTGTGGGCAACGCCTTCATGAGTATACTGTCCATATGATTCGCTCCGATATGGTTCCGGACCTGCCAGAGCGTAGATGACCAGATTACACCATCCCAATGTATATTTTCCTTGCCTGTCAAAGGGTAAGGTTCACGCATGTTTTCCGGGTAATGGCGGTTCGTTACTATGGGTCGAAGTCGGGGGGGGTCATGATCCGGATTGGGATCATAGCAGATAGCATCCCACTCACCCAAAGTATCGGAATAGCGGGTATCCCCACTGAAAGTGGCTGAAATGTAGTCGCTGGTGCCCTCATCCTGAGAACCGGCGTCCCAAGTCTGTCCCAGTCCCGGAATGGCATTATGCTGAATCGCGTGGCCAAATTCATGAAGTACAATCTCCGAATCCTCCGCGTCGTCAACGCCACCATCACCATAATGAAGGCCCCGGTCTGTCTCCATGTAGTACGAGTTGTCATCTGACATATAATGGACATTCACCGGAACACTGTAATTAACCCGTTCCGGAAATCCCAGGGTTTCTGCGATGTATCGGCTCAATTCGGTAATCCAGTAATACGCGTTTACTTCCTCAAACCGGAAATCATTCCGTGTAAAGTTAAACTCACCCGTGTCCGACTGCGCCATTCCCGGAGTATAGCCGGGAACTGCCCGGGAACCCATGCCGGGTGCTGTTAAGTCCACATATTGATTCTTCAGTTTACCCGATGCATCATCCAGTAGATGCAATGTTACCTGCACTCGTTCATTGTTCAACACGTCGGAATCGGCATCGTTATTGTCTGTGAGCGTAATATCACCGGTTGTGGAAATCGGATTGGGATGAAACACCATTCCCACTCCCTCATGACTATCGTGAATCATGTTGCGCTTGAACATGAGTTTTCCGTTTCCCGCATCCAGAAAGGCCTCCCAGCATTGATCCTTTCCAATAACCACGGCCCGATATGCAGACATTCCCCTGAAATACCCGAGAACAGGCCCCTCTTTTATCTGGTTTGTCCCGGGAATGGCTGAAAAATAGAGGTGGGGAAGCATCAGCGGAGAAAGAATTGGCAGTTTTTCTTCATCAAAAGTCCTTTCCACACTATCCCTGAAAATCTCCACATGGTTGCTCTTTACCACAAAATAGGCCCGTCCGTAAAAAACAGGAAGATTCAGGTGCATCTGCTGCAACCACACAATTGTTTCATCTCCACTGACTGCCTTTCTTAGCAGCACGAATTGATCAGCCGGAAACCCCAGATCATTTCCATACTCATTTATAAATGCGTGTGCAACCTGTTCCGGGTTTCCCTTGTACCCCCTGGATTGACTGAAAATGATATCTCTCACTCTCCCGGTCTTATCCGCCACAAGGAATCGGACTCTATTTTCCTGTTTCAGGCGATTGAGAGAAGGTATGCCCGCAATTACAGTCTGTACAGATGAACCGCCAATACCACAAACAAAAAACATCACCAATGACAGGACAGCATATTTTCTAATCAAATTCATAAGACTATTTTACCTCAAATCGGTCTATATGCCAGGATTCTCCGAATACAGAATTTATTTCAAAAATAAAACGAACAGTTTTTCCTGCATATGTAGATATATCATATGATTCTCTTTTCCATCGGGTAAACTTGACATCGTCCGTATTTACCTTCGGCTCGTTTGAAAGGGGAAGAGTCTGAATATATTCCTTTGTAAAGGTCTTTAAAGTCGTGGCAGTATCCAGGCTCCAGCCCTCTCCCACAGCTATGTCCTGTGTCACATAGAAAGCATCTGCGTCTTCTGCGTAATCCGGCCATCCAAACTGGGAATAGAATGAGGTTTCAGCCACATTATCCGGAAGGGTAATGACGGGAGAAACCAGAATCTGATGGTTGCGGATATTCTGATCCCCATAAAACCCCACAATATAATCAAAACCGTCGGGGACAGATTGTTCATAAATGTCGTGAAAGGTGCCACTGGTTCCATAGCTGGTCAGGGAAGCGAGATCCCAGCCCAGGCCCTGATCCTGATTGTCAGACAACGGCCACAATTCCCAGACCGCGTTCTCAGCCGTATAGTTGTCCCTTTCGAATCCTTCCTGAAGCTGGGTCGGGGGCAAGGGGGTCGCCAGCATGCCGGAAATATAATCCTGTTCCGGTGTCAGATTACCCCATAATTCAAAACCGACAATCGGCTGATCGCTATCCAGGATAATCATAGATGTGTTTTCCGGAGGGCCACTGCTTTCATTATCCGTAAAAAATGCTTTCACCGTGTTTACAATCTTCTGGTTTGGGGCAAGGTTGTTAGAAATTGTGATGGTTTTCAATGTTTTTCCGCTATTGTCATAGGCCGTTGCGGTAACTGTTCCCGCTTCTGTTCCTATATTTACAGCGGCAATCCCTGTCCAGAAGGCATCACTTGAGTCCACGTGGGGATAAAGGAGTGTTTTGTTTCCGGCGGAGGGCGCGTTGATTCCTGCCAACAACCTGTATCCCTTTGCATCCAGGGTGCCAAACAGCTCGTACCCGATTAATCGTCCTTCTACTGTCGATACCTGAATCCATGCCGTATCAGTGGGAAAATCCAGATCTTTATCCGTCCAGAAGCTCTGAACGACCTTTACCAACTTCTCAGAAGCTGTTAAATCGTAATTTACAGGGGTCAGCGCAGTCCCCGAAGCATCAAATGGCTGGAAAATAACGGTTGCCGGCCCTGTGGAGACATTTTCAATGGCGATTCCGGTCCACCAGTACTGTCCATTTACATCAATATGTGGAAAATACAGGGTGGTTGCCGTTTTAGAAGATAAATCCAGACCACATTCCTGATGAATCCCTTCCCCTTTTCGTACAAAAAGTTCCATCCCGGCGATGACATTGTCGGATTTTTCCGCAGACACATTGTTCCAGATTTTTCCCCAGAATGGCATTCCTTCCGGAAAAACATCCGAAAACACGTCTTCGGCCCATTCACACCAATATTGACTCATCGGTTTAATTGGGCCATTCAACGGCTTTGTACCGGCGATATAGTCAAGGAAAACATTGCTGGCTTCATTGTCACTTCGATTTCCATTTACAATTGCCGTATAGGTGTTCCAATACTGGATTTCAGGGGCAATATGCGGGAGATAAAGTTGTTTCTCAAGGGATTGGCTTGCCCGTACAAAGATGGATCGTGTTCCATTCCGCCCAAGGAGATTCAGATAACCGGTCAGATGCCCGTCTGAAATCACTTCGCCCCAGAGGTTCCCTTCCAACTGTACATCTGAAACAGGTGCATAGTAACGTCCCATCGGTTCCAGGGAACCCTCAACAGGTTCCATCGCTTCAATCCCCTCCTGATCCAACACGTGAAGGGTAAAACTTACCGTGTGACTGTCTACATTTACCAGCCCCACATAAGAAATATAATCCGGCCCGTTCTTGAGGAGCGGAAAATACAGATGCGTTTCAGTGCTGTTCACTTTTGTGGACATTGCAAGAGGACTTACAGTCCGAATAACTCGATTCGGCCGGACTCCGGAATATGCGCAGACAGATAGAGAAAACATAACTAACATGAATATAAAGATATTCTGGATCCTGTCAATAATCTCCCACCACTTCATCAATGGCCTCCCTGCAAGCGATTTACTTGTTTATCCTGCAATGAATGTGCCTGATAATCGATTCGCACTTCTAAAAGTATACTAAAAGTATAACGCAGGCAAACATTATTTTACACAAGTTTCTCAATAGAATTAATTGAACTACTTTTCGAGATTATGAATTTCGTAACTGATCTTAATCTTCGCAGTTTTCTTTAACATTGCAGACGCGGAACAAAATTTATTTTCAGAAAGCTCAATTGCCTGTTCCACCGCTTTTTCCGGGATATTGCGGCCGGTGATTTTAAAGTGAACCCGGATTTCCGAATAGACTTTCGGGTGTGTGTCAGTTCGCTCCGCATCCAATTCCACCTCCAGCCCTCTAAGGTCCAGACGCTTTTTCTCCAGAATCGCCACGACATCATAAGCAGTACAGCCGCCCAATCCTACCAGGAGGAGATCCATCGGCCTGGGACCGGCATCCTGGCCGCCAAATTTCTCCGGACCGTCCATTAAAATACTATGGCCACTCTCGGCCATTCCCTGAAATAAACGCATCCCTTTCCATTTGACTGTTGTTTTCATCTTTTCATCTCCCATTCAGCATTTTTTTACCCGTTTCCGTTTTCCGGCATTTTCTCAATGTAAAGGGACTGAGACGGGAAAGCCACGCCTACGCCTTCCCTTTCCAGCATTTTCAAAATATCCAGGTACAAGCCTTCCTGAACATTGAGGTAATCCTTCCATACACTGGTTGTGGTGAAGCAATAAACAAATATTTCCAGGGAACTGTCCGCCAGCCTGTTCAGGTTTACAAGATAAAAATCATTGTGGATATCTTTGTTCTCGGCAATGAGGTTTCTAATATTGTTCAATGCCTGTTCAATCTTCTCAACCGGTGTCCTGTATTCAATACCGAGGCTGAAACGAATTCTTCGTTTGTCTCTCAGCGAAAAGTTCTCTACCGATTGGTTTGCAACAATAAAGTTTGGAACCGAGATCAATGATTTTTCAAAGGTCCGGATCTTTGTGCTTCGAAATCCGATCTCCTCAACAACACCTTCCACATTGCCGGTTTTAATCCAATCGCCTACTTTGAAAGGAGAATCTACAATTATAATGATTGAACCAAAAAAATTGGAAACCGTATCTTTCGCTGCCAGTGCTACGGTTAATCCTCCCAACCCCAGCGATGCCACAAGACCTGAAACTGAATATCCCAGATTTTGAATCAGGAAAAGGACCGCCAATACTGCCACAAGAACTTTTAGCGACTTGCGTATGATGATAGCCAGCTGGTTATCCACGGGAGACTGTCGTTTCTCCGACCATTCCTGCATGAAAAGAGAAAAGGATTCAATCAACACAAATAAAAGACGGACGAGTAGATATACAACAACGGCAAGATAGAAATTGTTCACAACTTTGAAAAACAATTTGGAGGAAATGTCAGCTCTGAACAGGTTTACAGATACGTACACACCTGTGATTAATGCGAGAGCGCCGATGGGTCCGGGGATTTTATCTACAAGAAAATCATCAGCTTTTGTCTGTGTAGAAGATGAGAACTTCATAAAAAAAGAAAATAAGCGGGAAATAACCAATCTTTTGATAAAAAAAGCAAACAAAAGAATCAGGAAGGCAAGCAAGGCCTTCCTGATTAGAACATTTCCAACTATATCCTGAAGAAAATTCAATTTAGTCGGCATAAAGGCTGTCAATCAAAT
>JAADJC010000089.1 GCA_013151025.1 Acidobacteriota bacterium | reverse complement strand
TATTCAGTGGGCCCGGTGAATGATGAACCGGACATTCACCGGGCCCTTCTCTGTTATTCACACCCTTTTCTGCGGTATACTTGACGGGAAAATTTCAGTTCCGCGCAACCGCGCAATGGAGGATATATGAAAACCCGTCGTACCTTGATTCTGGCCTGTTTTTTGCTGGCACTCTCCCTTGTTTCTTTCGCCGGTTCCGGTACAAAAACCTTTATTCCGATTCATGACATTCAGGGAAACGGCAGCGAGTCTCCCATGGTGGGACAGATTGTGGATACTGGCGGAATTGTCACCGGGCTGACGGACAAAGGATTTTTTCTCCAGACTCCAGATGCAGATTCGGACAGTGACCCCCTTACTTCTGAGGGGATTTATGTGTACACGAGTTCTGCTCCGACAGTGTCTGTAGGAGATAAAATGACCCTTACGGCCACGGTTTCCGAATATTACGGGATGACGGAACTGGGCAGCGTTACGAATCTGAACGTAGAATCCAGCGGCAATCCGCTTCCTGCACCGGTGGAACTGGACGGGAGTTTCCCCAGTCCGGACCAGCCTTATCCCGGTACTGACCTGGAGCGCTGTGAAGGAATGCGGGTGGAGATTGACAACGGTGTGGTCTGTGAAGGCAACGATTTTCACGGAGATGTAATGGTGGCTGCCATTTCGACACGGCCCGCCCGGGAACCGGGCATCATTTACCCCGGCGAAACCGGCCTCCCGGTGTGGGACGGGAACCCGGAACGGTTCCAAATGGACCCAAACGGCCTGGGTCTCGCAGAAACAGATATCACCGGCGGAACCGGAATTGTATTGGCGGTGGGTCCCTTGACCTATTCATTCAACCGATATAAATTGCTGCCCGATACCCTCCAACTGGCTGAAAACGACTACCCGAAGGCGGTTCGGGACCGGAACCCCGGGGAACTCCTCATTGCCACACAGAATATGCTCAATTTTAAATCCGGTGAGACCAACTTTAACGTCCGCCTTTCAAAGGCCTCTTTGCTGATTCGCACCATGTTGAAATCACCCGATATCCTCTGTTTGGAGGAAATCGGGTCCCAGGACGCCATGCAACAGCTTGCGGATAGAATCCACAATGATGATTCTTCGATTCATTACACGATTTATTTCGGTTCCAGCGGCACCGGGAGTATTCATAACGGCGTCATGGTCCGGGACAGTGTCCAAGTTACCGCAGTCACGGAAGAGCAGGTGGATGATACCTTTGACGTGAACGGATCCACCTATACGCTTCATGACCGGCCCCCGCTGCTGGTAGAAGCCACCGCCACCGTGAATGGGGAAATGCAGCCGATTTCCGTTCTGGTTCTCCATGACAGATCGCTCAACGATATAGATGCGGATTTGGGTCCAAACCCGGACCCGGACCGTGCCAACTTTGTCCGTACCAAACGTCAGCAGCAGGCATTTCGCATTTCTCAGTTCATGGAAAACTATCAGGCCAACAATCCACAAATACCCTTCTTTGTTGCCGGTGATTTTAATGCCTTTGATTTCACCGACGGCTACGTGGATGTAACAGGACAAATCAAGGGCCACCCCGACCCCCTCGGCGCCATGCTCCCTGCCACCGATGAGGTAGATCCGGACCTTACCGACCTTGCACTGCTCGCGCCCATTTCAAACCGCTATTCCTATGTCCACGACGGTAACACCCAGATTATTGATCACATCCTTGCTTCCCACAGCGCCCGTTATTATGTCCGGGACGTGGCATTTGCCCACGCAAACGCCGATGCCCCGGCAAGCTACGCCGATGACGAAAATCCGGATACCCCCGTTGGGGTTTCTGACCATGACGGTGTTGTCGCTTTTCTGGATTTTTATCCCGAAAATGTGACTCCGGCCTATTTCGCCATTGTCCCCCACGTGGACTACCGCCCGTCCTCCGGCGATCCGTCCTCCAGTTTCTGGGAAACCGTCATCTCCATCACTGACGGAGACAATGATTCCGCGAACCTTCAAGTCACCGCACTGGATAAGGAAGGAAACCCTGTCGCGGAAACCGGGTGGTTGACTTTGACAAATCGAGCCACGGTGGACTGGAACATCAACATGATTCCGTTCGATACCGCCCTCACGGCCTCAGATTATGGCAAAATTGCCAGCCTGAAGGTGGAAAGCACCGGGGACTTCGCCATCACGGAGCGCTTCAAGGCAAAGGGAATTGCCAGCGGACTGGAACTTCGTACCGTTTCCGCAGCTGACTGGGCGAACGCGGAGAGCCAGCTTCTCACCACCACCGCCTACATCGGCCACATTGATGAGAGCTGGCAGTGGTGGACCGGCATCGCCCACTGGACCAATTCTCCCGGTGGGGAACTGGCACTGAATTTCCATAAATTCGATGAAGACTCCGCAACCGATGTGAACACGCCCATCACCCTGGATTTTCTGGACGGCTCCACTCCCATCGACAAAGTCGCCTACGTCAGCGAAGACCTCACCGGAACTGAGGACGAACAATGGATGAAAATTACCGGGGTAAACGGATGTAAAACCATGAATTACCAGCTATTCGGTGTCCATGAAAGCGGCAGCTCGCTGGGGGTAATGAGCGGCCTCAACGCCACCTCGGAAAACCGCCTTGCCACCACCTTCTACCTGCCCATGAGCCACGACGTGGACTGGCGTGGAATCGCCATTCTCAACCCCGGCGACACAGCAGCAACGGTCACACTGGACATGTACATTGACGGGAGCAACGTCGCCTTCCCCTCCAAGGGAAGCAAGAGCCAGCTCCGGGAAGTCACGCTGACGGTGGCACCGCAGAAACGGGTCAAAGGCGTGATAGGGGATGACGGAAATTACGGGCTGGATCTCTCCAGCCTGGTGCTGGACATCACTGATCCCGCTCATTTTACCGGCATCCTGAAAATCGTGTCCGATGTCCCCATCGTCACCGAACTGGTCCAGGGAGACAATGCCTGGTCCCACAACGAAGGCATCACCGGCATCAGCAGCTTTGACACCGGCACACGGCTGGTTATTCCGTTCATATCAGATGATATTACCTCGCCGGACGGCAATTCCCACACCCCACACAACGGCATCTACCATCTCACCAACGTGGGCACAGAAAGTGCGGCCATCACCGTCACGCTATACGACATGAACGGAAACGTCGTGGCGGCGGACTTCCTTGACAACGTGGAGCCCCTCTTCGCGTTGGAAAGCAGCCTTTCCGGAGAAAAGGACTTGAACCACTTCTCCGGCAGCATGGTGTTTGAATCCACAGAGCCCCTGGCCGGCAGCTACGTCATTCTCTCCAGCGACGAGGCCAACGGGACACTGGCACCGGACGGCCACTTCCAGTCCGCCATGTTCAAAATGATTCCGAAAGTCGGCCTTTCTTACAATACAATTACTGTGGATAGTCAAACCCGTAGATATGCACTCTATGTGCCAAACAATTCAGATACTTCGCCACAGTCGCTGGTCTTTGAACTCCATGGAGGGGGTGTTTATACTGAGGATATGACAGGAGAAAGCGGCCACAAAACACCCTACAAACTATGGATGAAACTTGCAGACACCGAAAAATTCATTGTCGTTTACCCGGAAGGGTTAAATGGCTCCTACGGGTCTCCCACATGGAATGATTGCCGGGCTAATTCCACTGTCAGTTCAGCTGCAGACGATGTCGAATTTATTTCCGCTTTGATTGATAAAATATCAGCCTCTTACAATATTGACTCTGACAGAATCTATGTTTCAGGGACGTCAAACGGTGGAATTATGGCATTACGGCTGGCAGTGGAATTGTCCGACAGGATTGCAGCCGTTGCGGCAGTGGCCGCAGCCATGCCGGACCAGTCCGAATGCGGCCCGCCTGCCACCCCGGTTTCCGTTTTATTCATGAACGGCACAGCGGATAACCATTTGCCATACACAGGAGGCACCGTTGGCAATCCGCCGAGTGCAGATCACGGCAGCGTGTATTCTACAGATGAATCCGTCCAAATATGGACAACTCTTGACCAGACAGAAACCGTTCCGCTTGAATACCATTACCCCGACCTTGATGCCACAGACGGCTCAACCGTTACCCGGTACACCTATTCGGACGGCGTTTCGGGAACAGAAGTAATTTTATATAAAATAACCGGTGGCGGACACTCCGCGCCAAGCATTCAAGAACGCTACTCATGGTTATTCGAGTATTATTTTGGAAAACAGAACCATGATATTGAAATGGTCAATCAAGTCTTTAATTTCTTCAAAACAAAGATACTTCATCAGGCAGAATGAGAATGAGCCTGATTCCTTTGTCCTGATTTCTTGTCTCCCTGTTTTCCCTTCACTAAAATCCAGGACTCCACATCTACCATCCAGCGCAAAGCGCGGCCCTGCTGTGGTACAATATCCGGGAACTGAAAAGAAATAAAATGAATCCCGGGCACTGCCAGCAGTGATATGCCGGGATGAAAAAGGAAGGGAGAATGGTTTTTAGCCGCGACACAAAGAAAGAAGTGGCAACCCTCCGGTCCCAGGTTGCCATGCTGAAAAAATCACTGGATGAACTCTCCGTTCTCAATGACATTGCCACTGCCATTAGCTCCACCCTCTCCTTAGATGATGTACTGGATCTCATCACAAAGAAATGTGTTCAGCACATTGGTGTCGAACAGGCGGCCGTCTTTCTGGTGGACAAGTCCGGAGAAGATGATGCCCTGAAGACACGGGTACGCCACTCGCGAACAACACAGAAATTCGTCCAGTTCCGTCTCGATGACCAGCTGACCGGCTGGATGCTGACATACCGAAAGCCGCTGCTTCTCAATAATATCTCCGATGAAACAGCCTTTCTCTCTTCAACGCTGCAAAAACACAACATTTCAAACCTTCTGGCCATCCCGCTGATTGTCCGGGGGGAAATTACCGGCCTGATCGCCCTGTTCAACAAAAAAAACAACCAGAAATTCAATGAAAATGACCAGAGCCTCCTCTCCGTCATCGCCTCTGAATCCGCCCAGATCATTGAGAGCAGCCGCCTGTGGGAAGAGGAACGGAAACTCATTTATCTCCAGGAGGAACTGAAAACATCCGAGCGGATTCAGCGGAGCCTGCTGCCTGCAAATGTTCCGGTTCTGAAAGAATATAACATCTCCGTAAACATGATCAGTGCCAAGGAAATCGGGGGTGACTATTACGATTTCATCAAGGCCGGGCCGGACAGATGGGTGCTGTGCGTGGGCGATATTTCCGGGAAAGGCCTTCCGGCCGCCCTCCTCATGGCAAACCTGCAGGCCACTGTCCGGGGAGAATCCCTGTACGGCCACCCGGATGTCTGTACCCGGATGGCGGACATCAACCGACGGTTTTTCAACAACACAACACCGGAAAAGTATGCCACCCTCTTCTACGGCACCCTGAACACTGCAGCTCACAGCTTCGAATTCGTCAATGCCGGGCACAACAAAGGGCTACTGCTGACGCCGGGACAGCCGCCCGCGCTGCTTTCCACCGGCAACCTCGCGGTGGGATTTTTCGAAGACGCCGAATACAGTAAAAAAACCGTCCCTATGGCCCCCGGCAGCATCCTCGCCATCTATTCCGACGGCATCACCGAAGCGCTGAACAGAGAGGGGGAAGAATTCGGTATGGACCGTCTCATTCAACAACTGACTTCCAACAGCAATATGCCGGCAAAAGAACTCACCGATTCCGTCTTTTCAGCTGTCCAGGCCTTTGCCGGAACCGCACCCCAATACGACGACATGACCCTCATGATCGTCCGGCGCCGGGCCTGAAACGCCCTTCCCCCCCGCCTCTGGAGCCCGGTGAGACATGTGTCAAAACGTGTGATAAAACGGGAACTGGCAACTTCTCCGGGTGCCTGTCCCCGCTTTGCCGTGACATCGGTGTCCGGTTTTAATTATTCAACCTCTTTCTTATCGGCTTCCAGTGAGGCCGGTCATAAACGTTCTGTTCAGGTCTCCGCTGGCCTCCAGCGCGATCACTGGCCGGTCGGAAGAATACCGGATAGTGTCTCCGCCTTCAATAACTGCCGCTGAAAAGTAATCCGAAACAACCGCTTTAAATCTGTGCATCGCTTTTACCGTCTCGTTTTTCTCCTGTTTCACTTCACCGTCCTTGCCCACAAGACGGATTGTAACGGCTGCATCCGCATCATTGACATTTGTAATTACGATACCTGTCCAATTTTCTTCTCCGGTCCATACATCCGGTAGGATTCCCCAGGTATCTGCTGTTGGCGGCAGCTTCAGACCACAAATTCCGGCATTATACGTTCCGTAGATTTCAATTCCGCTGATTAACTGATCCGTATCCAGAATGCCCCATCTGGCTTTCCCTGCTTCATCTGGAAAAAGATCGGCCATCAAACCTTTAATCTTGGATTTTGCCGGAATATCAAGAGACTCCGAGCCTACCTGCACCCCGTCATCATCATAAAATGTCGCCTGCACGGTTACCGGGTCCGGCCCCGGATTCAGCAGAGCAAAACCGGTCCAGAAAACATCCGTTTCTTCCGGCACATGGGGGATATAAAGCCTCGGACTGCCTCTGCCCACCAACTCGTTTGCCGCGCCGTCGCTGCCGTCTTTCACAAACATTTCAAAACCGGAAAGCGTCCGGGTATCACTGAAAGGATCATTGGAAACCGCGGCAATACTTCCCCACGCGTCTGCAACCGCCACATCGGCCGGCATCAAATCTTCCAGATAAATTGTCTGTGAACGGCTTGCATCCAACGTATGGCTTTGACCCGCAACACGGACATCCATGCCCATCGGATTCTTATTGGAAAGATATGCATAGGTGTCCCAATATTCGGTTTCCTCCGCAATATGCGGAATAATCAGCAGGTTTGTCTGATTTCCACTTAGCTCCGCCGTCATTTCCGCAGTTGCCGTACTGATCCGGGAATACAGGAGAAGATGCCAGTCCATCGTGGCAATTATCTTGTCATAGTCTAAACCGTCGAAACTCCCGGCAGAAAGTTCGGCCGACCCGTTGGCCGGAACATTCACGGTGGCGGAAGCAACCTCAACGCCATTCCCGTTTAATGCGGACAAAGAAACCGCCGTAGCACTGTTTAACTCATTCACCGCGAAAATCCGGCTATTTGCGGTAGTATCTTTCTTTTGTGATGTCATTTGAATAGATGCCGGAATGGGAATGGAAATCGGAGTACCGTTTGCCACATGAATATCAATTGCCACGCCGTTATCTTCCAAATCCGCCTCCGCAGTGTCTCCCTCATCATCGGTCACGGTGACCGAAGCATGATAATCGCCGGGAAACTGAAATCGATATGAAAGAATCGGTATCGTGGTCATTACGGTAGTGTTTCTTTCTCCGGCAATCCGCCAAAGATACCGCGTAATTGAACCTCCGTCCGGATCATGCGCGTTTACAGAAAACTCTACCGTCAGCGGAGCGTCCCCTGAAGTCTTGTCCACCGAAAAATCATCAATAACCGGCACCATCTCCCCTTTGAATGTCGCATGGATAGAATGATTTGTCGTCACATTCGTAAAAGAATAAATACTCACGGGGCCAACCGACATACCGTCAACCAGAACATCATTGATGCGATATCCACTGTCCGCTGAAATACTGAAACTCTGATCTCCGCCACTTGTCATTGCGATGGTTCCGGAAGGACTGATGAAGCCACCGGCATCGGCGGAAGCGGTGATGGTTACGGTAGACGAATCAACTGAAAAACTTGCTTCAATTGTATGGTCTGCTTCAACATTTGAAAAAGTGTAGCCGTGAACGGCACCGACAGATGCACCATCAACGAGGACATCATCAATTACGTACCCGCTGTCAGCAGCAATAGCAAACGAAAGATCATCGCCGCTGCCCACACCGACAGAACCGGAAGGACTGATGGAACCGCCGGTACCGGCGGAAGCGGTAATTGTAAATTGAGCTGACTTAAAAGTGACATTAATTGTATGGTCTGCCGACACACCGGTAAAGGTATACGTTGACGAATTCCCCGTCTCTCCCCCGTCAATATACACTGTATCAATGGCATAGCCGCTGTCCGGAGTCATCGTAAATGTCTGATTGGCTCCGCTGTTTACGGTTATGCTGCCATGGGGGCTGATGCCCCCATTCGCCCCGGCACTCGCTGTAATAACATACGTTGTGCCGGAACCGCTACAATCCACCAAACTACCGTCTGCCTGAGGGTTATAAATAAAACTGTCAAGGCCCATGCCTTCAATTTCCGTGATCAATGGACAGTCCGCCGAAGTAAAACTATTGCCATAACATACATAATCGGTTAATGACGCACACGCAGTAACATCGAGAATACTTCCCAGAAGATTGTCATAACAATAAAACCTTGTCAAATTATTGCTGCCGATGTTCAAACTTGTCAACTGATTACCTGAACAATACAACCGTTCCAACAATGAATTTGAACTTAAATCCAGACTGCTCAATTGATTGTCTCTGCAATAAAGGTACTGTAATTGTGCATTAGCCGATAAATCCAGAGCAGTAATCAAATTTTCATAACAATATAATCTCTCCAGGTTTGTATTCTTGCTCACATCCAAACTCGTCAACTGATTATCTGAACAGTAGAGCCATAATAAATTTATATTATTTTCAAGGTTTAGACTACTGATTTGATTTTCATGACAATAAATATATTTCAAAGCGGTATTGGCCTGAACATCCAAACCCGTTAATTGATTCGTGGTGCATCGCAGGGTTGTCAGTTTGGTGTTACTGCTGATATCCAGGCTTGACAGCTGTTCATTGGAGCAGGTCAATCCGGTAAGTTCCGTAAATGCCTCGATTCCGGTCAAATCACGAATGCTCCCTGTCGAACTGCTATCCCCCGGTGTGTCCATTGTGCCGGTAACCGCCTCCGCCTCGGAGACCTGAATCTCACCGTCCCCGTTTGTGTCATAATTTGCTACGAGAAAAGCCTTAAAATCGGCATCCGGAATCGTTACATTCTGGGCAAAAACATTCAATGAAATCAAACTGCAGAAAAGCGCCGCACCCATTAAACCCAACCGTCTCATTCTCCCCTCCTTCGACATTGTCGTAAATACACCCCGGCAACCGGTTGATAACAACTGAAAACCCGGTGGAAAATTCATTGTTTCCCCTTTGAAATAAACCGGAAAAATCAACTCACTTTAGTGATAGTTAAAAGATTCAAGCGAATGATTTTAGTAATTGTAGCAAAAAAAAGATTTATGAATGTAACAAAATGTAAAACAGTCAACGCAAAATCTTATCCTGCTTGCAAGAAGTTGCAGTCTGTTCTACAAAGGAAGAATGCAGGGAAATGGTGGAAGAATGGAGAGAAGAGTGGGGAGGGAATAAATCAGGGACAGTCATCTTATTACTGATTGAAAAGCCGCAAAGCGGAGGGCTATGGCAATGCCGCAAAGCTATGGCCGCAAAGCGGGGGACAGACACCCCGGGAGGTTGCCAGTCCCCAGTTTGCCAGTTACCCGGTTACAGCCGCTCTTGACCGGAGGCGGGATTTCAGGGACAATGCAGAGGCAGTTTTCCGTAACAGGGGAAATGGGAGTCAAAATGGACGAAGAAATCATAAAAGAAATTGAAAAAAAACTGGATTATCATTTTCAGGACAGAGAGCTGCTGATCCAGGCGTTCACCCACCGCTCTTTCGCCAATACACAGGCAGGCGCTCCCCACAATGAGCGGCTGGAGTTTCTCGGCGACAGCGTGCTGGGATTTGTTGTGGCGCAAGATCTCTACCGGCGATTCCCCGATGAAACAGAGGGTACCCTAAGCAAAATTAAAGCCTACATGGTCCACTCAAATGTCCTTGCCGCCATTACTGAAAAACTGGCGCTCCATCGGTTCCTGTTGGTGGAACAAGGGGAACAGGAAATCCGGCACAACCGGAAACTCAAGGAGAATCTTCTGGAAGCTGTCATTGGCGCCGTGTATCTGGACAGCGGTCTTTTTGCCGCAGAAACGTTAATAATTAACCTCTTTGATCAAACCAACTACCGGGTAACAGACCCGAGTCAGGCCGTTTTTGATTATAAGACTCGACTTCAAGAAGCGTTTCAAGGCCTTGGACTGCTGCCGCCTGATTATGTTTTGCTGGAGCGGCGGGGACCGGTCCACGATGCGATATTTGTCGTGGAGCTACGCTTTAACGGAATATCACTGGCTACAGGTGAAGGTCAATCCAAGAAACAGGCCCATCAGGACTGCGCGGCCAGAGTACTGGAACAAACCGACAACGGCAAAGATCTCGCCCGGTTCCTCCATGAAGCTGATTCCGATTTTTCTTCCTGAAAACAGTTGCCCCTATCACTGCGCCTTTTGCAATGTCCAGGCCGCAAATGGCGTAAATGCGCCGGTCCAATCCCCTGAAGCCATTCCGGAACAAATTGAAACCGCGCTGAGTACCCTCTTGGTACACCACCCGGGAGAATCGGTGGAAATTGCATTTTTCGGCGGCACCTTCACAGCCGGGGATCCTGCACTGATGGCTGACTATCTGCAGAAATGCGGCCCTTTCATCGGAAAAGACCGAATCGTTGGCATTCGGGTTTCCACAAGACCGGACTGCGTGGATGATGAAATTATCGCCTTTTTGAAACAATATGGTGTAACAACGGTTGAACTGGGTGTGGAATCCTTTGACAACAACGTATTGCGTCTCCTGAAACGGGGACACAATGCAGAAACGGCAATCCATGCCATCAGGCATCTTCAGTCCAATGGTTTCATAACCGGCATTCACCTGATGACCGGATGCCCGGAAGAAACGGAAAAATCATTCCGAAACACCGTCCGCACGACGTTGAAAATCCGGCCGGATACCGTCCGAATTCACCCACTTCTGGTTCTGGCAGGTACCCCACTGGCACAGGATGGCTACCAGGCCCCGGATTGCGAAGAAATCCTGGACCGCCTGACAATGGCCACATATTGTTTAGAGAGAACCGGTATCCCTGTTATTCGCATTGGCCTGCAACCCACCGACTCTTTGAGCCGACCGGGACAAGTTCTGTCCGGTTGCTTTCACGCAGCTCTGCGTCACAGAGTGCTATCCTGCGTCTACCGGAATTTTTTTCAAAAGATCGCTCTCAACCGAGAATCCATTATAACCGTTGCCCAGGGCCATTTGTCCTACGCCATTGGATTCAGGCGGGAAAATGCTATGACCCTTCCCCATCTACAAATCAAGGGGGCCAAATCCCTTCAACCATGGGATGTTCAAGTGAATGGAACGTGTTATCATATACTGACGGAGGGTCTGTATGAAATTGATGAAGATTTTGAAAGATAACCTGTTACTGATTCTACTTACAATCCTGATTGGTGGGTCCGGCTTTTATTTCCTCATCCTGCACCCGAAATTCAGGATTACCCACGCACCGAAACTCCTGAAAGCTGTCGTCGTCATCAAAACCAACAAACTGGACTATGCCACAAACGAACGCCTCGTGATCACACCGGATGATGACCCTGTCCTCCAGGCGGTGGTTATCGCAAAACAGCATGGGGACAGTGAGCCTACTTATTTTTCCGTGAGCAAACACCTGAAAATCGACGGGAAAATGATTCCGGATGACCGGGTTCAGCCCTGGGATACGTTCAAATGGAAGGAAGTCCGGATCCTCTGGTTCAAAATTGAACCGATTATCAAACCGGGCAAAAGCAGCGAACCCTTTTCCTATCGGAACGTTGAATACAAGAGCCAGTTTCAATATAACTGGCCGCTGCAATGGACCCACAAACTGGATGTAAACGGATTTGCCAACACCTATCCCCGCCAGAATTTCGGCTTCATGCGGTTCAGAATCCGGGCGGAAATCAAGGAAAGCATCGTAAATGTGGTTCAAAAATGCTATTCCCCCGGTACTGATGAAGTGGACGCCGCCAACATCATCTCCGACAAAGTGTTCGGCATCCAGTATGCCCCAGACAAAACCCCCTTCGGGTACGTGGTTTCACTCTTTAACCTTGCTTACATTCCTAAAATTGACTTTTCATCCTTTCAAAAGGGAAAAGACCCGGTGACAGAGAAAATTGCGGTGGACAGTGTGTCCTATTTCACCGAAGGGATAAAAATGGCGGGCCATTCTGAAATCGCTCAGGGAAACCTGGGCGCCCTTCGTAAACACATCCGCATCATTATGAAGGGAATTCATCTGGATAAAAAGAAAGGCATTTACATCGACAAAAACGGGAAATCGGTCAAAACTAATAAATTGGAAAAAGGCATGTTTATTCTGGACAGCCACAGAATCGGCATGTACGCCGGGGAAGGCAGTTTTGCAGTGGGACAACTCCACATCCTGACGCCGGATGACCGGGTACTGTATGCGCCGGGATTACCCCTTTACTACGAAGAATTCGGCAGCTACTTTGAAGGCCCGTTTTCCATCGGGGAGTTTCAGTGAAGTGAAACGAAGTGACTTTTTTTATCATCTTCCGGAACAGCTCATCGCCCAGGAACCCATGGAACCTCGGGATCACTCCAGGATGATGCTTCTGAACCGGGAAAAACAGGAAATTTCCCACCATATCTTCCATGAAATCCAGAATCTCATCCCATCGGACACCATGCTGGTGGTTAATGACACCAAGGTCTTCCCCGCACGGCTTCACCTGAAAAAAGTGGAAACAGACGCCAGAATTGAAGTTTTCCTGCTGAAACAGATGGATCCGGAAGCTCAAACCTGGCGGGCACTGATTCGGCCGGCAAAACGGGTACGGACAGGCACAATTCTGACATTCCCGGATAAGTCCACCATAAGGATCACAGCGGTACTGGAAGCCGGGATTCATGTTGTCCGGTTTGAATCAGAAAATCCATTTGAGCTTATCCACCGCTACGGAGAAACACCGCTTCCCCCTTACATCAAGCGCCCGACAGAAAACCCGGAAGACAGGGAACGCTATCAGACCGTATTCGCACAGAAAATTGGAGCCGTGGCAGCCCCCACAGCCGGATTCCACTTTACACCGAAATTGCTTGAAACACTGAAAAAACAGGGAATCCCCGTGAGCCGAATTACACTCACTGTGGGACTTGGGACATTCCGGCCAGTCAAAGCCGATGACATCCGGGACCATCAGATGGACACGGAATCCTACGAAATTTCAGAAGACACGGCAACCGCCATCCACAACTGGAAAAAAAACGGGGGCCGTATACTCGCTGTGGGCACCACATCGGTTCGAACACTGGAGGGATGCTATCAGAAATATGGTGAAATCCGGCCTGTTCGGGATGAAACAGATATCTTCATTTACCCGCCCTATCATTTTAATGTGGTGGATTTCATGCTTACCAACTTTCACCTGCCGGAGTCTACCCTCATCATGCTGGCCTCCGCCTTTGCCGGAAAAGACTTCGTCTTCGAAGCCTACCGCCAGGCAGTGGAAGCTACCTACCGTTTCTACTCCTACGGCGATTCCATGCTGATTTTGTGAAAGATTAGTGTGCATTTCGCATGGGCGTGGGCGTCGGAAACAGAGGATAAAAGAATCTCTCGCAAAGAATGCGGTAGATTCAAGTTGCAAATGCACCACATCTCGCAGCAGTGATTATTGTTCTTCGAAAGGTTGGCACTGTTTACGGATAAGTTGTTAAACTTATCCGCCCTTGCTTTCTATCAGTAATTTTCCGCCAGCACTTCAAAATGTGCTTGGGGATGAGCACACGCCGGACAAGTTTTCGGCGCCTCTGGCCCTTCGTGGATATAGCCGCAATTTCGGCACTTCCATCTCACCGGCTGATCCTTCTGAAATACCTTTCCCTGTTCCACATTGGCAGCCAGTTTCAGATACCGCTGTTCGTGGGCCCATTCCACTTTCGCAATACTGCGGAACAATGCCGCGATTACCGGAAACCCCTCTTTTTCCGCAGTATCGGCAAAAGCCGGGTATAACTCTGTGTATTCCTCATTCTCACCGGCGGCGGCGGCCTTCAGATTCTGCAGTGTTGTTCCCAGCTGAACCGGATAATCGGCATCAATATTGACGACAACCGCTTCGTCGGCATTCATTCCCGATACAATCTGTTTGTAAAAACTTTTGGCGTGAACCCACTCGTTATCAGCGGTTTCCAGAAAAAAGGCTTCAATCTGTTTATAACCCTCTTTTTTTGCAGTAGATGCGTACATGTTATAGCGATTCCGGGCCTGGGACTCACCGGCAAATGCCTTCATTAAATTTTCAAGTGTCTTTGTACCTTTCAGTGATTTTGTCATTTTCTCCTCCTCTTATAATTGACTGAGCCACAATGAACAGCCCGGTTACCTCTATTTGATCCGCTCTTTCCGTGCACATTCATCACACACAACCTCAAAAACCATCATTTTACTCAGCACTTTGTACCGGCCGGCTATAAACTTCGGGACAGGCACACTGTCCAGATCCGGAGATTCAATGTCCTGAATCGTGCCACAACGAACGCACTGGATGTGGTGGTGAGGTAAGGGATTGGTGTCAAAACGCAGGGCATTCCCGGTACCGACAACCTTGCGAAGGATCCCCATGTCCACAAAAGATTGAAGGGTACGATTTACCGTGTCAAAAGAAACATTGGGGGACCGCAGGGAAACCTCTCTGGCCACCGCTGTGACAGAGGGGTGGGTACGCAGGCCCGACAGAATCTCAAAAATAAGTGTCCGTTGGGGTGTTACCTTCATCCCGCACTCCCGACATTTTTCAATAAACCACTTATTATCCCGGTCTACTTTCATAAACCAATGGTAACAGAATGCCCTGTCAAAACAAAGAAGAAAACTACCGAAATAAGAATTATTCGCATTGATTTCCCGTCATGACTTAAATAATCCGGAACTAAGGTAACGTTCCCCGGTGTCCATGATCATAACCACTATGCGTTTCCCTTCATTTTCCGGGCGTCTTGCCACTTGGATTGCAGCCCACACGGCTGCACCGGATGAAATTCCGGCTACAATACCTTCCAGACGGGCCAGTTTCCGTGCTGTTTCAAATGCATCTTCGTTTCGAACCCGGATCACCTCGTCTATGATATCCCGGTTCAAAACAGCAGGGATAAACCCGGCACCGATTCCCTGAATCTTATGGGGACCAGGCTGCCCGCCTGAGAGAATCGCCGAATCCTCCGGTTCCACCGCCACCGTTTTCAGCTTCGGGTTCCTTGTTCTCAGTGCTTCTGAAATGCCGGTGATACTGCCGCCGGTTCCCACGCCGTCCACAAAAATATCCACTTTTCCGCCGGTGTCATTCCATATTTCAACCGCAGTATTTTCCCTGTGGGCAGCCGGATTCGCCGGATTCTCAAACTGCTGGAGCATAAAAGCGTCCTTCGTTGCCTTGACAATTCGCTCCGCTTCCTCAATTGCCCCTTTCATGCCCTTCGCGCCGTCGGTAAGTACCAGCTCGGCGCCCAGCGCCCGCAAAAGGGCCCGCCTCTCCACACTCATGGTATCCGGCATGGTGAGAATCAGCCGGTAGCCCTTTACCGCCGCAACCCACGCGAGAGCAATCCCGGTATTGCCGGAAGTGGGTTCCACAATCACCGTGTTTTTGTTGATTTTCCCTTCCTTTTCAGCCGTTTCTATCATCGAAACTCCGATTCTGTCCTTGATACTGCTTCCCGGGTTGTAAAACTCCAGCTTGGCCACAACTTCGGCCACAGCGCCGTCGGCAATCCGGTTCAGCCGCACCAGCGGTGTATTCCCTGTTAACTCAATCAGATTATTGTAAATGCGTGTCATGGTTTTCTCCTGAATATTTGTCGGTTAATTTTAATTTATGGGTACAAAAAGAAAAAGAATACAGTGGGGTCAGGGGCGACAGGTTCGGCTCGAAACGCGGATAAT
>JAADJC010000140.1 GCA_013151025.1 Acidobacteriota bacterium | reverse complement strand
TATGAAGATCAACCACTTCCGCTTAAACTGGGTCAGACAATTTCTCAGCCCTACATCGTTGCCCTGATGACAGAGCAATTGAATCTGAAACCCGGCCATTCAGTTCTTGAAATCGGAACCGGCAGCGGCTATCAAACCGCAATTCTCGCGCTTCTCAGCCTTAGTGTCGTCTCAATCGAATGTATTTCAGCACTCCATGAGACAGCAAAGCGATCCCTCGCACAATACAATTTTACAAACCTCACCCTGATTCATGGAGATGGAAAAATGGGATGGGAAACTCTTGCCCCCTACGACCGTATCATCGTAACTGCCGCACCTTCAAACCTTCCCTTGCCGCTTTTCAATCAACTGGTTGAAGGTGGGATTTTAGTTGTCCCCATCGGAGAAGCGGGATATCAAACTCTTCTGAAAATTACAAAAACCAACGGATCCCCCGTAAAGAAACCAATTTGCGGTGTTCGCTTTGTACCACTGGTATGATTCGCCTTCATAGGCAAACGCCTACTCCGCCGTGAATAGTGACTTGTGATTAGTGATTCGTTGGAAAAGAGCAAAAAATGACTTATTCCCTGCCCTTTCCTGGTTTTTCCTTCATGCACTTGCACTGCCTTTCCCGTAGATTGAGGTTGAGGCGGAACCAATATTGGGAGTGAATCAAAAAGTGTTCCGTGTGCCGCTGGCGCCTATTTTCCGGCCGTTAAAGGGAAAAGAGAGGGAGCAACCATTGACCGTCCACTATAAACATTTTGATTTCGTAAATCATAAATTACGAATCACTAAGCCTGCTCCGCAGGCAACCTGATTTTGCTGTACCAGTACATGCATCCCCGCTTTCTCCTATTACATTCTTGAAATTTTGTGTTAGAATCCATGTATTGACCCGCAAATCATTTTTAAGGAGTGTACTATGAAAAAAATGATCCTTCTGACAGTCGCAGTAATCCTGCTGGCCACAACCGCTTTTGCGGTTGAAATCGGTGGAGTAAATCTTCCGGATACCTTGAAAGCAGGGGATAGCACCCTCGTACTCAACGGAGCCGGCCTTCGGAAAAAACTCTGGATCAAAGTCTATGCCGGTGGTCTCTATCTAACACACAAAACCAACAATCAGAATCAAATTATCAATGCCGATGAAGCCATGGCAGTCCGGATGCACTTCATACACGATGGGATTGCCGCGAAGAAATTGATCAGTGCCTGGAACGAGGGTTTCGAAGCTGCAACAGGCGACAATGTTGCCCCTATTCAGATGAAAATCGACCAGTTCAACGCCACCTTCAAAGTAGAGGTTCACGAAGGAGATTTTTATGACATCGTGTATGTCCCGTCTGAAGGTGTCACCGTTTCCTTCAATGGAAAAAAGATTGACACCATTTCAGGCCTTGCTTTTAAGAAAGCATTGTTTGGAATCTGGCTTTGTGATGACCCCGCCGATAGCGGCCTGAAAGAAGGCATGCTGAACCAGTAATTTCACCGGGGGGGCCTCAGCCCCCCTTTATCTGAGTCTATCCTTATCAGATTTTATGCAGGTTTTTTATTATATGTTCTTTTTTTGCGTTTTCTTGCGATATTTTAAGCTTTTTTTAGTTCATTTCATTTATTTCCCAATCCTGTGGGAAATCTGGTAATATCCGGCCTCTACACATCTAATCATATCTATTTAATTCTTGACAAAAAATGCCCACCTATCTATATTAGCAGTCGTAACGTTTGACTGCTAATTTCATTTCAAGGAGGATATCATGACAATTAAACCATTACATGACAGAGTATTGGTAAAGAGAATGGAACCGAAGGAAGAGCTTCGCGGTGGAATTATCATCCCCGACACGGCAAAAGAAAAGCCAATGGAAGCTGAAATAATCGCGGTTGGACCGGGTAAGGACAAAGAACACCCCATGACTGTAAAGCCCGGCGAAATGGTACTCATCGGCAAGTATGCCGGAACCGAAGTCAAAATCAATGATGAAGAACATCTGATTCTGCGCGAAGAAGAAATTCTCGCCGTTTTGGAAAAGTAAGGAAAAGAAGGAGTTAGAAAATGGCAAAGAAGATTTCTTTCAGCGATGAAGCCCGCCAGAGCATTCTGAAGGGCGTAGAACAGCTTGCAGACGCAGTGCAGGCGACCCTCGGGCCCCGTGGCCGCAATGTCCTTATTGAGAAGAAATTCGGATCTCCCCTGAGCACGAAAGATGGTGTCACTGTAGCCAAAGAGATTGATCTCAAGAACCCGGAAGAAAACATCGGCGCCCAGCTGGTGAAAGAAGTGGCTTCCAAAACTTCCGACAGCGCCGGTGACGGTACTACTACTGCCACCGTACTGGCACGCAATATCTACAAAGAAGGCATTAAGGCTATCGTGGCCGGCGCCAATCCCATGGATCTGAAACGGGGCGTGGATAGTGCTGTAAAAGCCGTCATGGACGGCCTTGTTAAAATGGCACAGCCGGTGAAGGGCGAAGAAATCGCTAAAGTAGGGGCGATTTCAGCCAACAACGACATGGAAATCGGGAAAATCATTGCCGACGCAATGGACAAAGTCGGAAAAGACGGCGTCATTACAGTGGAAGAAGCTAAGGGTTTCGAAACCACCCTGGACGTGGTGGAAGGGATGCAGTTTGACCGCGGCTATCTCTCCCCCTATTTTGTCACCGACGCGGAACGGATGGAGGTTATTTTTGAAAACCCATATATCCTTATCCATGAGAAAAAACTCAGCAACATGAAGGACCTGCTGCCTATCCTGGAGCAGGTGAACAAGACCGGCCGAGCATTGCTTATCATTGCGGAAGATATTGAAGGCGAAGCGCTGGCAACCCTTGTCGTCAACAAGCTCCGTGGTGTCTTGAACATTGCGGCTGTGAAAGCGCCCGGCTTTGGCGACCGTAGAAAAGCCATGCTGGAAGACATTGCCATCCTCACCGGTGGAAAAGCGATTTCGGAAGATCTCGGCATCAAGTTGGAAAATATCACCCTGGAATTTCTAGGCTCCGCCAAAAAAGTCACCATTGACAAAGAAGATACCACCATCGTTGAAGGTGCCGGGTCTACGGACGATATAAAAGCCCGTGTCGCACAGATCAAGGCACAGATTGAGAACACTTCATCCGACTACGACAAAGAAAAACTCCAGGAACGGCTTGCCAAGCTCGTAGGCGGTGTGGCCGTTATTAAAGTAGGCGCCGCAACCGAAACTGAGCTGAAAGAAAAGAAAGCCCGGGTGGAAGACGCCATGCATGCAACCAAAGCTGCAGTGGAAGAAGGGATTGTACCCGGCGGCGGCGTGGCACTGATTCGCCAGATCTCAGCCCTGGACGACATAAAACTCACAGGCGATCAGAAACTCGGGGCCGACATCATTCGCAAAGCGTTGGTAACCCCGCTGAAAGCCATTGCCGACAATGCCGGCCAGGAGGGTTCCGTTGTGGTTCGTGAAGTGCTATCCCTTAATGGCTCCGAAGGGTATAACGCTTCTACCGATGCCTACGAAGACCTGTTGCAGGCCGGTGTTATTGACCCGGTAAAAGTGACCAGGACTGCACTCCAGAACGCAGCATCCGTGGCATCTGTTATGCTGACTACGGAAGCCGTGATCACAGAAATCCCTGAAGAAAAACCAGCCATGCCGGCTGCACCGGACATGGGCGGGATGGGAATGTATTAATCCCCGATCATTATAAACATAGAGAAGCCCGCCTTACAGCGGGCTTCTTCTTTTATCTTTGCTTTAAACTTTCTTACAAGCCAGATTAATAATTCTGTCAAACCATGTTTTCAACTGTTAGAACGAAACGAACACTGATCTCTTCCTATTTCTTTTTACCTCGAATACCCGGTTTTGTCATAGACAGCGAATCCAGAAGCTCATTCTCCTGCTTTGGTGTCAATATTTTTTGTTCCCGGACAATTTCCCGGATCGTTTTTCCAGTTTCCCAGGCCTCTCTGGCAACCTTAACGGCACTGTCATAACCGATTTCAGGAACTAAGCCGGTACACATGGCCAGACTTTGCTCAATGAAAGCCGCACACCGTTCCCTGTTTGCCGAAAGGCCCTGCACACATTTTTCATTAAAAACGGCACATCCACCGGCCAGCAATTGAACGGATTGCAACGCATTGTACATCATCATCGTCATCATAACGTTAAGCTCAAAATTTCCTGATATGCCGCCGATTGTTACCGCAGCATCGTTTCCAATCACGTGGGCCGACACCTGCGCCAACGACTCCGAAATTACCGGGTTTACTTTCCCCGGCATTATGGAAGAACCCGGCTGCAACGCATGGATGTTCAACTCACCGATTCCGCACCTGGGGCCGCTTCCCAGCCATCGCACATCATTGGCAATCTTCATTAGGGAAACTGCAACAGTTTTCAATGCCCCGCTGAATTCTACCACCGCATCACGGCTTCCCTGTGCTTCAAAATGGTTGCTGGTTTCTCTGAAAGAAAACCCTGTCAGCAATGAAATTTTCTCAGCCATCATCTGTCCAAATCGGGAATGGGTATTAATTCCTGTCCCCACTGCTGTTCCACCCATTGCAAGCTCCGACAAACGAGGATAACAGGACCGAATACGCTCAATTCCATTTCGCGCCATAACTTCATAACCGGAGAACTCCTGGCCGAGGCGAATGGGTGTAGCATCCTGCAGGTGAGTGCGACCGATTTTCACCACATCATCGAATTCAACCGCTTTCTCCCCCAGCGCATCGGCCAATTCCAGTAAATGGGGAATGAGAACCGCTTTAGATTCCAAAAGAAGAACCATATGAATTGCAGAGGGAATTACATCATTGCTGGACTGTCCCATGTTGACGTGGTCATTAGGATGAACCGGGTGCTTCTGCCCCCGCTTGCCTCCCATGAGCTCGTTGGCGCGGTTCGCAATCACTTCATTCACATTCATGTTCGTTGAAGTACCTGAACCGGTCTGGAACACATCCACCACGAATTCCCCGTCCATTTCCCCTTTAATAATCTCATCAGCCGCAGAAACAATGGCTTCCGCTATGTTCTCGGTCAGGAGATTCAATTGGAGATTCACTTCCGCCGCTGCCCTTTTTATAATTCCCAGCACATGGATAAATTCTTTTGGCATCAGGATTCCACTGACAGGGAAATTGTCCCGCGCCCGGACGGTCTGGGCCCCATAATATGCAGATTCCGGTACTTTTACCTCTCCCAAAGAGTCGCTTTCTATTCTGAATGAGCCGGCCATATGGCCCCCTTCTCTCTTTTTTTCCCATCTCAGTGTACAACACACACCCGGAACCATCAATTTCAACTTTTTGTATGGAAAAAACTATATTTTAACAACAGGTTGTCCAGATACAATGACTGTGACATGAGCCTTAAGACCCTGAAGGAAGATTAAGTGAAGAAAAGAAATGATGAGTGAGTAGAGTTTGCCATTGACTATTCATAACCAACTCTTTGATTTTTCTTTCACTCAACACTTAACATTCAGCGCGAAGCGCCGCCTACTCCCACCCCAACTCCTACTCACCCCACACGCACATTCACACGCACTTTTTGACACCCACTTCCACTGTTGATCTTTTACACAATCGCAAGTTTGAAGACTTCATCCACAACTTTCACGTAGTGGAACTTTAAGCCTGTCAGATACTCCGGCTCTATCTCTTCAATATTTTTCTGGTTCTGTTCCGAAACCACAATTTCTTTTATTCCCGCACGTTTCGCCGCAAGAAGCTTTTCCTTCAAGCCCCCTACAGGCAATACGTCACCACGCAGAGTAATTTCGCCGGTCATGGCAAGAGCCGAATTCACCGGGTGGTTGGTCATTGTTGAAAGTAATGAAGTAGCAATAGTGATGCCTGCAGAAGGTCCGTCTTTTGGGATCGCCCCTTCAGGAACGTGAATATGAATGTTCCGCTCATCAAATGGAAAATCCGAGAGCTTATATTTTGATTCATTGGCACGGATATAGCTCAACGCGGCCTGCGCCGATTCCTTCATCACGTCCCCCAGTTGCCCGGTCAAAATCAATCGTCCCTTTCCCTTCATTACGGATGTTTCAATAAAGAGAATGTCCCCCCCCACCGGAGTCCATGCCAACCCGGTAGCAACGCCAATCCGATTCTTTTTCAGCCTTGTATCCTCTGTAATTTTCTCCACACCGAGGTATTCCGATACATCTTTTGGACCAATTCTGTAGATAATTTTCGGGTTGTCCTGTTGTTCTTCAGCCACCATTTTGAAAACCACTTTTCGAATCAATTTGTTAATCTCACGTTCCACATTGCGAAGGCCGGCCTCCCTTGTGTACCCCTGGATAATTAAACGAATCGCCGCTACGGAAAACTTAACCCTTTTCCCCTTCATACCGTTTTCTTCCAACTGCCGGGGGATAATGTGTTTTTTGCAAATCTCCACTTTTTCTTCCAGCGTGTAACCGGGAAGCTCGATAATCTCCATCCTGTCCCGGAAAGCCGGTTGAATAGGGCCCAGCTGATTCGCTGTTGTAATAAACATGACTCCGGAAAGGTCAAAGGGAACACCGAGATAATGATCCCGAAAAGAATTGTTCTGCTCAGGATCCAGCACTTCCAGCAGCGCGGAGGATGGATCTCCCCGAAAATCCGCACCTATTTTATCCACTTCATCCATGATAAACACTGGATTCATTGATCCGCCCTGCTTGATCCCCTGGATGATGCGCCCCGGCATCGCCCCGACATACGTGCGTCGATGGCCCCGAACTTCCGCCTCATCCTTGATTCCACCTATGGAAAGACGGATAAATTTCCGTTCCAGTGCCCGTGCAATGGAGCGCCCCAATGATGTTTTACCCACTCCCGGAGGGCCCACAAAGCAGAGAATCGGGCCTTTCATGTCGGGATTGATTTTTCTCACAGCAAGATATTCCAGGATTCTTTCTTTAATCGGTTTTAACCCATAGTGGTCTTCATCCAGGATTTTTCTCGCTTTGTTGATATCCAGATTGTCCTCTGTGAATATTCCCCATGGTAGTTCGATCATCCAATCCAGGTAGGTCCTCACCACCGAAGCCTCTGCGGAATCCCCATGCATCCTGCCAAGGCGCTTTAACTGGCGATCCACCTCTTTGGCAGCTTCTTCCGCCAATGGAATATCCTTCAATTTCTCCCGGTAATCCAGTATTTCCTGTTCCAGATCGTCGCTCTCTCCCAGCTCCTGCATAATCGCCTTCAACTGCTGACGAAGAAAGTATTCCCGCTGGGACTTGTCGATTTCATCCCGGGCTTCCAGGTTGATTTCCTTCTGAATCTCCAACAGTGTAATTTCCTTCACCAGATGTTCATTAACCCGTTTCAAACGTTTCAAAGGGTCCGTCACCTCAAGTAATCCCTGCGCCTCTGGTACTTTCAATGTCAAATGATTTGCCACAAAATCAGCCAGCTTTCCCGGCTCTTCAATACTTGCAATGATAGACATCACCTCAGGGGGAATTGATTTTCCAAGCCCTGCCGCCTTCTCAAGTTGCTGCACCACATTCGCAGTCAGAGCTTCCAGCTTCACGCCCCCTTTAACCTGGGGATCCGGTAACTTCTGAACTACGGCTTTATAGAAAGGCTTTCCATCGTTCAGGCTCTTGATTCGAGCCCGATGCAGACCCTGGACCAACAGCCGCAAAGTACCGTCCGGCATCTTGAGCATTTTTATAATCACCGCGACAGTTCCCACCTCGTACATATCATCCAGATTCACTTCATCAACTTCCGAATTTTTCTGGGTTATCAGCAAAAGAAAACGGTTGGTTGCCAGAGCTTCATTTACCGCCTCGACTGAACCCGTCCGGCCCACAGATAGTGGAATTACAAAAAACGGGAAAACGACAATATCTCTCAACGGCAAAACCGGCAAAATGTCCGGCGTCTTAATTTCAAACTTTTCCGCATTTTCCTGCAGATCATTCATGTCATCCTTCCTCTTTGACTGGGATCTTCTGTTTCTTCTCAAATTCAATCTCTTCTGATTCAATAACTTCCACAGGAACCGAAATGGAACCGCCCCGCCTCTCGTTGCGCATTTTTAAGCGAATGGTCAGGATACCTTCACGCAATTCTCCCTGAACATCTGAGAAATCCAACGGCCTTTGAATGTAAATTTTTCTGGTGAATGTACCGAAATTACGCTCAAGACAGACAAAATTGCGCTTTTTTTCATATTTCGGCGCCTCTTTTCTCCCCGCAATAATGAGAAAACCATGGCTGAACCGGACTTTCAGATTCTCCGGTTCCACACCGGGAACGTCCATAACCACCACAAGGTAACCGTCTTTTTCATAGATGTCCAGTGGTGGGACGAGGTTCGCGTAAGACGCCTCGTTCCCATAACTTGCACTACGAGCACGGTGTACCAGATCTTTCATCTCTGATTCAATCTTTCGCATCTCAGCAAAGAAGTCAGGCAGAAAAATCATTTCTTTTTTCTCCGTACCAGTGTCTGAAGCTCCTGCATGAACTCGTCCACGTCCTTGAATTCCCGGTAAACCGAAGCAAACCGGACATAGGCCACCGAATCCAATGTTTTCAGCTTCTTCATTACAATTTCACCAATATCCACCGATGGGATCTCCCGTTCGATTATCTCATACAGCGTACCGATAATATCATCAACCACTGCCTCTATTTTGTCAATCTCAACCGGCCGCTTTTCGCAGGCCCGTAAAATTCCACCCAACAGTTTTTTTCTATCAAATTCTTCCCTGCGACCATCCTTCTTGATAACAAGATAAGGCATTTCCTCGATGCGTTCGTAAGTAGTAAACCGCCGATGACATTCCAGGCATTCCCTCCGCCTGCGAATCATCCGGCCCTCATTGACCTCTCTCGAATCCACTACTTTATCCTTGTTCTCCTTACAAAATGGACACTGCATAGCCTCATTATACGGTTTGCGGTGAGAAAAGCAAGCCTACCGGCGGAGCATGTCCGGCGTAACAACCCCACGCCGGGATGTTAGATGAAAGGTGTCAGATGATAGATGAAAGAAAAGTCAGGGATTCGATCATTCCTGAATTTTCTAAACTCATCACCCTTCACGCGGCGCATGCGCCGCTTCCCTACTTCCCCTTCTTGATTGTAAATTCATCCAGAACACGGCCACTGATGCCGATTACCCGAATATGGATATTTTTATCCACATCTACGAGGATATAATGGTTTTCCCTGGTAAACGCCTGCACGTTTTTCCGCCAGGGAATGTTTTTTGCCAGTTCGTAGAAGGGGGCACCGGTACCACCGCTGATAATCTGGGTAATGTCGTTTGTCACCGGGGCGATGTCTTTGTTAATCAGCACCCGGGAATAATTGTGTTCATCACCGAAGAAGATTAACTGGACACCGAAACGGGAGAGCAATGACATCAGTTCGTTCCTGCGTTTTATCACGTAACTCCTGTCAATCCCGTGGTTGAAGGACGGTTTTCCACCCATGTAATACATGCCATCCGCCATATGCGCGGAAACGGGAAATGCCGGTTCATGAGCTGAAACAATGATGTGCTCCGCGTTTTTCCCCTCTATTTCCAGTACCTTTTTCAGCCAGTTCATCTGCCTGTCCATGATGTGGCCTTCCAGATTCCCCCCCTGAAGCTCCGGAAAATCGCCTCCAACCCAATAGTTGGTGTTCAGCATAATGAACAGGGCATTCCCCCTGTGAAAATAGTACAGGTTTTCTTTGTAGGATGGCAAACCGGGTTTTTCGGCGAAATCGCCGTTTTCCGGGTTGACAAAGACCCGGGCAAACACGTCTTCGCTGGAGTAGGGCGGTTTTTTGTCAAAAAAGATCCAGGGGTTGTCCCGGTACATGTTGATCAGAGCTTCGTGATTGCCCATCCCTTCGTACACCGGAATCACGGAGGAAATCGGCTCGGTGGCGTAGGACCATTCCTTCAGTTCCATTTCAAATTCGTCTTCCACCGAGGTGTAGCCGTTCACCAGATCTCCGGGAAAAAGAATGAACCGGGCACCGTGCTGCCAGGCAGACAAAAAGAGTTTTCGAATCACTTCCCCATTGCAGCCGTGCAGGTTATATTCCGCGCCGCCGCTGCCCTGCCTGGAATCACACATCATGGCAAAACGTATTTTCCCCCTGTTCCCAACGGTAAAATGAAATTCACGGGGGTCATTTTCAATACTGTAAGTGTGGGAGCCGGGCTTCAGGCCGGTCAGACACACAAAATGACGTTTCTCGAGTTTGCCCGACGGGATACGTTTCCCATCCAGTATCAAAGCTGCGGGCCGGGCTTTGTTCAGTTCAAAAGAAATCACGATATCGTTGTCTTTCGGCATGTCCAGATAAGGCCCGAAAACTACGGTATCCAGGGGATTCCCCCCACTATCCAGAAGCACTCTTGATTCAAAGGATTCCGGTCTACCTCTTTTCCCGACAACCTCAAGCCGATAGTAAAGCAGTGTTGACTTTTTTGTCAGAAAACGGCGCATTTTTCTCAGATTCAGTGACAGATTAAAATGGGTCTTGTCAGGAAATTTACTGGTGTTGATCCGGTAGATAGGCGCTATTGCGTCAGATGACGGCAACACCCCCGCAGTCAGATAGGCATAGCGAACGTTCTTTGAAGCTGTGACATTAAACTGTAGCTTTTTCCCCAGCTTTTGCACGGTTACACCTGTAACAAGAAGCTGATAACGGTCCGGCAATTTCTGCTTTGGAACCGGTGGAATACCCGCGCATACGGGTATTGCGGCAAGAAAAAGCAGAAAATATCCCAAGCGTTTCATCAGTACGCTCCTTTCGGTATGGGTTTTTTGTTCCAGATTCGCGTCAACAGGTAGAGTCCAATCAGCGCGAAGGGGAAAAGAAAGACAGGCCACCAATGCCAATTGTGAGTGGTGATCCAACCCAGCGCGAATGATTGAACGCCGGTACCGAGATACACAAAACCATCAATCATACCCACCGCAGTGGCCGCACCTTTTCGGCCGCCAAAATCCATTGTGGCTGTGCCGGACATGAGGCCATGGGTTCCGATCACGCAGGTGGACACAATAAACACGACGATTCCCAGCGCCCATACGTGGCTCATGGTAAAGAACATGAACAGAAGTACCACTGCCAGCAGTGCATACAGGCCCCCGGCAGCGGGAGCCCGACGGGAGTCAAAGAAAATATCACTTACCCATCCGGCCACATTACCGCCGATAACACCGGCAACCATCAGGATACCGCCCCACCCTGCCATCAGAAAAGGAGCCAAGGTAACCAGCGCGCCGGAAATCAAGAGCGCCGCTCTTCGTTTGCCTTTGGCCTTAATAGCCAGAAGAAAAAGAATAATTCCAGCCGCGAACACTGCTGCCACCACCGGCCAGTCCGCCCAGGAACCATTTCTGAGCCAATGGTGGGACGGGAGTATCATCACTTCTTTCACATAAATGGGGAACCAGTGCATGATTCCGTTTCTCAGTACACCGGTACAAAATTCCACAAAGGCGATTGTCAGGATGATGGGATTGGTGACAATCCGCTTCATAATAGTCAGGATCGGGATATCAACCCCCTCTTCCCCGCTGCTGGCATCACCGGTATCAAAATCTTTAAGCCCGGCAAGGGCGGGCCGGTCTTTCAGGAGAAAAAACTCAACCACAAACATGACAAAGAGAACTGCAGCAGGAACAAAGAACACAACTTTTGCTTCAGAAACCATACTGGCACCGCCACTGGTGGCAAGACTGAGAATCCAACCATTCACAGTAAAGGCAAAGAAGATACCCGAGGATATCATCGTGCCGAAAATACCGGAAAAACCTCCCCTCTCATGGACGTGGAACCAGTGGGCATTCACCTTCACAATGGAAAGAGCACCATAGCTCTGAAAATACATATTGGCTGCGTATAGAATTGAGAAAACCTTTCGGATATGATGCACCTGAACAGTCGCCGCATTTATCGTGCTGATGTACTGCCCCATGAGCAGGTTCATTACAGATGCGCCGAGAACTGCAATGAGCATTCCCTTCCTGCCGCCAATTTTGTCTGTCAACGGACCATTGATAAGAAACGAAAAAGCGTACGTGATCGTCCCGATGCCGAAAATGATACCGAAATCCTCTTTTGTCATGATGTTCCCAAGGGCTATTTTGGAAACAGTCAGGTTGTACCGCCCCATGTAGAGAAAGGCATAGGCCAACCCTAAGGGAAACCAGTTTAGAAAACGGCGGATTCGGAATTCTTTTGTATGTTCAAACATTGTGCCGGCTCCGCTTCTGATTTTCCCACAACCGGGCCATCACCTTTTCAAGATGGGGGCGAATCTTCTCCGGGTCATCTGTCTTTTCCGGCATATTGCTGAACACACCGTAAGGAACCTTATGCCCTTTCACAAGGAGGAAATCAGGATCCGCACCAGAAAATTCCTCCCAGTCCGACGCCTTGTACATCATCTCCAGTTTCTTGTCTTCCAGCGCGTGCTCCAGCCAGGAATCCGGCCGATCGGGATTGTAGCGCCGACGGTTCTTTCGCAGGGACTCTTCCCAGGTAACGGAAATATAGAGTGTCACTGCCTTTTTTAGAATATCATCTGAAAGATAGTCATACGCTTCCCGGAAACCGCCGTGTTGGCTGCCCCGTGAAAACTCAATCAACAGTGTCTTTTCCCGGTGATAATCCGGGTTGTCCCGGAGCTTCTTCTCGTATGAAAGCACAAGTTTCCTGATCAGAAAATTCCAGAACCACTGTTCTTTGAAGGTATACCCCGGCAATTTTTCCCCGTTGTACTCGAATTCTTTGTTGGAAATCAGCCGGGACAACCCCATTTCCTCCATGAGATCATCATCTTCGAACCGTTCCCACAGAATCGGAAAATCATCAATCTCCTCAAATTCCCCGATATGGAATTTCTCAATTCGTTCCGCCGGGGGCACATTTTTTAAAAAGTCGATTACTTCCGATTTCCCGGACGCCGGCCGTCCATTCACAATCACAATGTCGAAGGTGTTCTTCTCCACAAGTTCCTCCTGGAATTAAAAATACTGAAAACATAATAGCGCATTCCCCGTGGTTTGTGACCTGTGAGTTGTCGGGAAAAAGAAAGAGAACCAGAGAGTCTCACCACGGGGGCCAGAGAAAACAAGGTAATGAGTGAAGGGATGGCCATTTCCTCTCTTTCTGAACACGTCACCCATCACAGTGCCGGATGGCACGCCATCACCCATCACGGCGGTAAAGCCGCCCCGCTCACCCATGGAGAATTCCAAACGCCAGGAGGAACTGCGCGGGAATGTAGCTCGCCATTACAAGAAAACGGCCATATTTGAATGGCTTTCTGAAAAGTTGGAATGCAAGCACGGAATCAGAAAAGACAAACAGCAAAGATCCCGCGAAAGAAAACCATGTCTTCCCGCCGTTGGACAGGGCAAAGGTTAAAGCGGCTACACTCATGCAGGAAATAACGAAAATATAAATTCCAACCGGCACCTTCATTCGGCCCAATCCGGAATTTAGCACCCGAAACATGCCCGACCCGAAAAGCAGGTACACAAAAATGATCCCCACAGAAGACAAAATACCCGGGACAGCCGATGTATGGAGCAAAAATACTGAAATGCAGGAAAGATGCCCAAGAAGAAACGCCAGAAGTCCCAGTTTTAGAAAAAGACTTTTATCTTTTTTGATCAGCAGTACATCTCCAATCCAACCCCAGAACAATGCCAGCAAAAGGAGATAAACCGGATGAATGGAGTATACCCAAAACATGAGAAGGGGGATCAACAGGATCTTCGTGAAGTGTCGGCCCCTGGAAAAATCAATCACGATGAACAGCAAATGCAATATCCCGAGGCCAACGAACAATGCCAGCAAACTGTTAAACTTCATGGGGAAACAATTCCTTATTGTGCTCTTGTTTCATGTGGTTAGTTTATCACAACTCAGAGGGTGCAGCAATCGACGATCCTACCGCAAATGATTGCAATAAAGATTATTTCCTGAGGGCAGCAAACAGCGCGGCGATTCCGCCCGCCACCAGCACAGCTATAATGACCCGAAACAGGCTGATTATCCAGGCAATACCGATTCCCAGTGCCGCCCACTGCACCCACCAGTACCCCGGCGATGTCATCCAGTTAATCAGCACCAGAAAACCGAGGATAACCGGACCCATAAACAGGAACTTAATTGCGCGAAGCGTTCTGAAAATCATTGGCCACCTCCACCTGGATAATACGGCTATCAAAAGCGTGTTGTTTCACCAGTTTCCTCAATCAAAACGTGTGAGACTTTTCAGCCCTTACCATTTCACCTTCGGTGGGATAAAGAAGGGTTGGACTAGGAGTTGGGATAAGACAAATCAAAGAGTTGGTCACCCCCTGTCCTTCCCAACTATTCACTATCCACGAGTCATTATCCACGAAGGCCTTGCCGCACCATTTCCTGAATCAAAAAAACCAGACAATACTCAGCAGGGCTTCATTAACAGTAATATCTGCCTTTGTACCCCCGATGATGATTGAATCATTTATAATCTCACCTGTTGAACGGTTGACAATATTCATTGTACCGATATCTGTATTGACTTGACCCAGATCAGTGTGTCGATAGAGAATCTCAATCTCGACATGCTTGCTCAACTCATAGGTAAAACCACAGCCGATACTCCAGGCAAATCCGGTATTACTGCCGTTTGGAGTTATGGTTTCCGTATCAGGAAAGCTATAGATCATTGAATCAATTTTGTTATGGGAAACCCCCACCCCGGCCATAACAAAGGGATCGACAAACCACTTCTCCCTGCCCAATAATGGCAAGGGCCTGACCACTCCAACAACCATTGCCGATAAACTCTCTGTATCAGCTTCAACTCCCTGATGAACCGTTGTTTCCAACTGACTGAAATTGCTGCTTCCGTCAAACCGGAAACCCGGCCGATAAGAAAAAGAAACTTCCGTCCGCAACCAGTCATTCCAGAGATATCCAACCCCCACATCCAGAACGCCTGAGTTTTCAAAATCACCGTAGGCCCCGATTGCTTTGCCGTCGTTACCCATTACACAACCAAATAAAGCTGCCGGTGAGACAGAGTGACAATCCACATCAAAAAAAGATGCGTCTTCGGATACCGCAACACCCACCCCCACACGAAAATAGACAGAACCATCTTCGGCTGCCGAAGCATTTGTTCCCAGCGAAAAACAGAGCACCCCCACTATCCAGAACACCCGAAAACGCCTCGCGAAAACAAGACTGCCGAAAAGTCGTCCCAAAATATTCATTACACCCCCTTTGTTTCATATGTATTGACAGTAATATATTCATTTAAATCCGATTTAAGAATTCTTTCCAGTTCAAAGAATTTTTCTTCCTTTGTTTCTGTAAACAAAAATCCAAAAACGGGATATTCTTTGTAATCAATTTTTCGCAATTCGAGTGGCTTTTCAAAATTAGATAGTAACAAATCATAGTTAAATGCCGCTATTCGATTTCCCTCAATACCTGTGGAGTTATCCAAGACTATTATGCTGTAGAGTTTTCCTTCTTTGTTTTTTAGAATTTTATTCCAGTCAGGCCGGTTTTGAGAAAAATAAAGCTCATAAGGATTGAATCCATAGGCAAAGTAAGTCATATCGGCAGTTGTACACCAGCCACCAAATCTCAATGGATTAATTTCGATCGGCAACACTGCACCAGCCGGATCACGTCTGAGCTCAACATGGACAGGAAAATTTTTCACCTCCGACAGTTTCCCAATTTCCTGTAGAAATGCAGAAAATTGTTCTATATTGCTTTCTATGATTTCCTTTGATGTAATATAAACACGATCACTTACGTCTTCGTTGGAAGAAAATATATGCTTGTAAATATTGAGAATAACAGGTTCTCCTATAGCATTAAAATAGGCATCAAAAGCAAATTCTTCCCCTTCTATATATTGCTCGATGATGAATGATATCGTATTAAGAACCTCTGTTGGATATAAATCTTTAGCACTAAGTATCTCAGATTTAAGAGCTTCTTTTATTTGCTCCCATTTATCTGGATCTGTGACTTTGTAGACTCCAATGCTAAAAAAACCAGCCGTAGGTTTTATGATAAATGGAACAGGAATATTGTGCAGAGACAGATTATCCA
>JAADJC010000058.1 GCA_013151025.1 Acidobacteriota bacterium | reverse complement strand
AAAAAGGGCGACATGGGACAGGACAGATGCGGTGCGCAGTCCCCATTCTTTGTTGAGGATGGCTCTGAGAAAAACATCGGTACTCACCAGTCCTTTCATTACAATGTCCGCTTTCCCGTGGCTTACCGCCGAAACTGCCATTCTTGCGCAGTCTTCCGGTGTCTGGCTTTGAATCAGGGTGCAGCCGGAGAGGGAAATGCCCAGTTCTTCCGCCAGAGATTCGATCCGGGACCGGTCTCCGTAGAGGATGGGTTTTACAATTCCAAGTTTCATGGCTTCCGCAATTGCTTTCAGTACCGGGCCATCCCCGGCCATAGCCACCGCGATTCTCTTTGGCGGCAACGCAGAGGCCTGTTGAATCAGTTCGTTCAGTGTTTTCATATCAAGCTCCGTTATTCGGATTTACATGGATTTGATTTTGTCAAGCACCTGTTTGCGCACATTGGCGATCAGTTTGTCCCCTTTTTCTATCAGGGATTCGCACTGCTTTTTCATTTGTGAAACAAATGTTTTGTCGTGTATTCCCGGAAGGTTGATGAGGATGTTCAATACGGCTCCCCTGAGCCCCGCATAGGCGGTTTCCGCGCCGACACCGCCGTCGGTTACCGAGTTCAGGTTTCCTTTTTCAACGACACGGAGGCAGAGTTCAATGGCTTCCAGGCTTTCTTCCGCTGTTTTCAACGGAACGGTTACCGCCTGTTTCAGCCCGTTCTGCATGGCGGCTTCCCGCTTTTTTTTCTCAACAGTCGACTTTTTCGGCATCTTCAGGGCATTGAAATAGGCATTGAAGGCATCTGTATCGTCATCCACACCCCTCAGGAGGCTGTCCTTGATTGACTGGGCCTTTGTGCCGATTTCCACCATATCGGCCTTCACAGACGCATACTTCTTCTTGGAAAGGGTTAATCCGGCAACCATTGAGGCTAATCCGGCACCCATGGCGGATGAGAGCGCGGAAACGGATCCGCCTCCCGGTGCTGGAGTGTCCCGTGAGATTTCATGAACCAGATTTGCGGCCGTCATATTGATTAGTTTCCTGCCTGACATGTCCGGGTATCCCAGGACTTTTTCGTGAATGTGGAAAGGGGAAACGTCATTGAGCCCCATGGAATCCACCGCGGTCTGCAGAATGTCATCCATGGGAATCCCGGCGGATTTACCCTGTTTTTCAAGAAAATAAATGCCGGATTGAAGCAACGCGTCAAAGGGAATCAGTCCGACAATCTCGCTGCCGGTGACCACCAGCCCCCGGTCCGCGGCCAGTTTTCTTGTCGCTTCCAGCACCACGTGGGGCGGGGTGATTTTATAGTTTGTCAGGTTGATGGAAATCTGGGTCCGATGGTATTCATCCACGTACCAGCCGATGGCCTTGCAGTTTTTGAAGAGGCCGGGCTTGATGGCGGATTTGCCCACCAGGTTTTTTGAACTCATTCCATGTTCATCCAGGATGGCGGGGAGATTGTAACCGTGGGCTTCTTCGCAGTGCCTGAACAATTCTTCCGGGGTTTTCCCGACAAAATCGCAGCTGCCGCAGAAGAATTCATTTTCTTGATGTTTTACGAGGGTACCGTTTGTGTAAAAGGGATGAATGTTGCCCACCCGTCTGGGACGGCCCTTTTCCCGGAGTTCCAGCGCGATGTCTGTGGCGTATTTCTTTTCCCGGGTATTCAGGGTCACGTTGTAGGCAATCAGGAATTCCCGAACCCCGATGGCGGTGGCGCCGGCGCGTTCGTTGAAGGCCGCAGGGCCAAAATCCGGTGCCCATTCCGGGTTCGCCAGTTTTTCGGGCAGGCCCTCATATTCGCCTTTGCGAACCGTTGCAAGATTTTTTCGTTCCGGCTTTGTGGCAGCATATTCATAGAGATAAGCTGGAATCTTCAACTCTTCACCGACCCGCTTCCCCAGCTTCTTCGCCAGTTCCACGCACTGTTCCATGGTCATATTGGAAACGGGAATGAAGGGGCAGACATCGGTGGCACCCATCCGGGGATGCGCGCCGGAGTGTTTGGACATATCAATCAGTTCCGCTGCCTTTTTGATCGCGCGAAAGGCAGCTTCCACTACTGGTTCCGGTTCTCCGACAAAGGTGAAAACCGTGCGGTTTGTGTCTGCCCCCGGGTCCACATCCAAAAGCTGTACATTATCAACGGAACGAATTACTTCTGCGATCTGGTCCAGAATTTTCTGGTCTCTTCCCTCGGAAAAATTGGGTACGCATTCCACAATCTGTTTCATACTGCCTCCATCCGGTCCGAATTCGACTCCAACATACCAGAAGATTAAAGGAATGTCACGCCTAGGGTGAGGGAAAAGAGACAAGTCGGGACAAGGTTAAGTAAAGACAAGGTTGAGTTTGGAAAGGAAGTGAAGAGTGACGGTCCAGAAAGAAGTGGAAGGCCACGCCTTGATTTTCTGAATATTCACTATTTACACGATCCGAGGGGCCGGATTCGGCCCCTCGGTTTCTCACGGTTTACCTGCTTGCTGTGAGGGCGGACATGAAGGTGCGGTCCAGGTCGCCGCTGCTCTCCAGTGCCACCACGGGACCAGTGGCGCTGTAGCGGATGGTATCGCCTGCTTCCAGCGTCGTGGTATCGAAATAATCTGCCACAACGGCTTTGAACCGGTGCATTGCGGCAATGGACTCAGTTTTCTCCGCTTTCACCGTGCCGTCGGCCCCCACAAGCTGAAGGGTGACGGAGGCATCCGCAGCCCCGACATTGGTAATGGCAATTCCTGTCCAGTTGTTTTCCCCGGTCAGCACATCCGGGAGAATGCCCCAGGTGTTGGCCAAAGTAGGCAGTGCCATACCGCAGATCCCGGCATGGTAGGTGCCGTAGATTTCAATGCCGGTGATGGCCTGATCTGATTCAATGATACCCCAGCGGGCGGTTCCCGCCTCGGAGGGGAACAGGTCGGCCATCAGCCCTTTGATTTTGGTGTTGGCCGGAATGCAGAGGGATTCTGTGCCCACCACATTGCCGTTATCATCGTAGAATGTGG
>JAADJC010000078.1 GCA_013151025.1 Acidobacteriota bacterium | reverse complement strand
ACCGATTCTTGTGAATTTCACCTGCACCGCCCACGACCCGGACGGCGGCGGCATTGTGCAGTACCGCTGGGACATCACCGGGAAACGAGCCGACACCGTAATCACCGCCACCGGTACCCTTGCCTACCGCTTTATCCTGCCGGGGGACTACCAGGTGGCGGTCACCGTTACCGACGATGAAGGGGAAACCGCCACTGCCACACTGGACAGCGGCTCACCGAACGGAGGCATTAACGTTGCTACATCCGCGCCCATGGCCATCCCCCTACCCAGCCTGATTCAGCTGAATCAACTGGCAAAGGACGGCAGCGCAGCCATTGAAACCACGGCGGTTAATGAATTCAACGAAGCCGCCACCGTCGCCCTGGACGCGAAAAACAGCGATGGCAACATCCTCGGCACCGCAACCGTCACCGTCCCGGCAAACGGCTCCGCTATCCTGGAATCCGACAGCTTCAGTGATCTCACTTATAACTACATCCAGGCAACGGCGGACCGTCACCTGCTGCTGTTCTCCAGAGTCAACACAGATGCGGCCCGGATGACGGCGGAACTGTCCACATGGCTGCGAAGCCCGCTCTACATCCCGCACATCGCGGAAGAGGTGGACTACTGGAACACCTATGCCTACCTCTCTGACAGCAACCCCTTGTTTCTGGACGTAACGGTGGCGGGACAGACAGACTCCCACACCGCTGCTTCAGCGGAAACAATCGACCTGGAAAGCCTGCTGCCGACGGATGTCGCAGTGGCGGACGCCTGGGGGGAATTAATGGCCTATGCCAGTGACCCTTTCAGCAACACAGACAGCCTCTCCGGATTTGAAATGTTCGTAAAAAACGGCAGTGACGGCGCCGCCTGTGAACTGGTGGGCCGGGGCAGTACCACGCTGTACATCCCCCACGTGCCGGAGGAAACCGACATCTTCTGGACCGGCTTTGCCCTGCTCAACACCGGCAGCAGCCCGGCAACGGCAACTGCAACCTTCTACGATGACAATGGCAATGTGGTGGGCACCGAAACCCTCAACATCCCGGCAAACAGCAAAATCAAAGGCCTGATGACCGACCTCTTCCCCACCGAAGCGGGAACCGCCCGCTGGGGCATCATCCAATCCGACCAGGTAATTACCGGCATCGAAATCTACGGCACCTACAACGCCGGGATCTGCGGCATGGCACTGCCCACCGTTGCCAACACCTGGGGCATCCTGCCGGATGTACTGACCGGGGAAAACAACTGGACCGGGATTGCCATTACCAATGTCGGCAGCACAGATGCCACGGTCACCATCCAGCTCGTGGGAGCGAACGGCGCGGTGAAAGCGGAAAAAGCCGAATCCATTGCCGCCATGCACCGGTTCAAAGCGGTTGTTGCAGACTATTTCACAGGGGCAACGTTGCAAGCCGGAGACACAATCCGCTACAGCTCCACAAGCCCTGTGGTAGCCCTGGAAAGCAGCGGCGATCTGGACAGAACATTCATGACCGCACTCACGGGAAGCAGATAAGGGGACAAGGTTGAGTTAGCAAAGAGGCCGGGAGAAATTCCGGCCTCTTTTTTGCGCAGGAGGAGAAAGGTTGTGGTTAAGTGACCTTCTCAGTTTGAATAATCTCCGGTGAAGGTCAGGTGGATGTAAACAATCTCAGAGATGCTTCCCACCCGTACCGGTGGTCCCCAGGTTCCGGCACCGCAGGATACGACTATATTTGTTGAGCCTTTTGGGACATAGCCCCAGCTTTTTTCATAAATCAAATCTGTAATCCAATTGAAGGGCCAGAGCTGCCCGTTGTGCGTATGGCCCGACAGCTGAAGATCCACGCCTGCCTTCTCAGCCTCCTGAAGTTTGCAGGGTTGATGGTCCATTAAAATCGATGGCAGACTCCTGTTTACCCCTTCCATAACTTTTTCCAGTGATTTCCGGCGCTTCAGCGCAAAATACTCACTGCTTTTGTCTTCCCTTCCAATCAGTACAAAACTTTCCGCGACTGTCACAGTCTTATCTCTGAGAAACCAGATTCCCTCAGATTCCAGGTACTTGACAGCTTTTTCAGCGCCACCGATGTATTCATGATTTCCGGTCACGGCAAATTTCCCAAACCTGGTATTTATGCCTTTCAACAAGGCGCCGAGGTCCTGCTCCATCACCGGCCTCAGATCCTCATCCACGATATCGCCTGGAAACAAGACAATATCAGGATGCAATTCGTTTACTGCCGCTACAATCCGCCCCACTCTTCGGCGTCCCATAATGTTGCCCATGTGCAGGTCTGATAGGACGACAATGGACAATTCCCGAAGATCACCCGCCTGCTTCGCAATGGAAAATTCATACCGGGTCACTTGCGGCCCCATTGCCACCACGGCGCCGTACGCCGTTACTGCCACGGCTACAATGACCCCGCACCATGGCACTGCAGCTTCCAGTACATTACGGAGTCCGGCTGCCAGTCCGGCCAACTTCAGCAGAATATCGCTGGCAGCAATGAACAGAAAGAGATAGGTCAACACGGCAAACCAGATGGAACCGCCCCAGATCAGCGGGGAAACCACTGCATGGGGAAGGAGACGCTCCAGAATCCTTCCGAGAATGTAGGCCGAAGCCAATGTTACCATAATAAAAACAGTTGCCTTGCGAACGGCTCCGGCTGGAAGCGCCAATGACACTCTGCTGATTACCAGAAAGTTCGCAGCACCATATGCAACTGCCAGAATTGTCACAACAATCGAGAAAATTATAACTCTCAATCCGCCTCCAGGTTCTCATCAGCATATCATGTCTGAACCTATCACCTCAGACAAGGTTAAGGTCGGACAAGGTTGAGGTTGAGTCCGGATGAGGTTAAGAAAATAGGAGACCTGCCATTTTCCTGATTTTCTGCCACCCACGCCCACGCGTGACGCCCACCCACAGGGAAACATCTGGCATCTCCCCATTTCTCAACACCGGGACAGAATAAGTATCATATAGATCTTTCAATAAAGCGTGTTTTAGTTTTAGATAGAAAAGCCTCTTCTTTTTTATTACAATATACATGTGATAAGTAACACATAACAAAACAAGAAGAGGTGAAGCCATGATAGCAGAATCCCGCTCAAAAGTGAAAACAATATTGCAACAGATTGTAAATGTAGAAGAAAGGGACCTGACAAAACCCATTCGGAAATTCATTGTGGAAGGCGTAATCGGAATGCTCATCAGCGGTACCGCCAACCTCACTGAAATGGCCCGGAGCCTGACTGAGCCCATCAGCCTCAAACAGACGGTAAAACGCCTTCGAAGGATGTCATTGAATCCCGTACTGCTTCCGTTGATAAACCGATTGTGTCTGAGAGAGGCAAAGCGCTGGGTTACCAGGGAAACCATCTTCGCGTTGGACAGTGGCGACATTAGCCACGTCTATGGCAAAGAGTTTGAATCTATCGCACGTTTAAAAGATGGAAGTACCGGTAAAATCAGCAATGGACACAACCCGAACCAGATCACCGGTTATGACAGGGAAAAGAAAACCACATTCCCGATCCTGCTGGACCTGTACAGCACGGTACGGCACGGATTTGAAAGTGCCAACAAAGAAGCATGGAAGCTGGTAAGAGAAGTTGTAAAAACCTTTGGTACGGCAGGACTATGGGTGATGGACAGGGGATATGACAGCAAGGGCCACTTCAAAGAATGGTATCGGCTTGGCATTGAGTTCATTGTCCGGGCCTGCAAAACCCGGGATGTGTGGATACGGAATGTGAAACAGAACATCCTTGATGCAGGAAACGCGATCAATCGCCGTTATAAGTACAATAAACATGGCCGGTTCGGGTATTGTAAAGTAATGATCCCGGTGAGCCGAAACGGGAAAAGCGAATTCCTTCCCTTTACGTTGATTGCATACAAAGATAACCGAAACAAAGAGATTATTCTCTTCATCACCAATGGCCATATCCGTTCATCTAAAATCATCCGGAAACGGATTACAGCCTATTTCAGGCGCTGGTCGATTGAGGAAGGCTACCGCTTTGAGAAGCAGGGGTTCGGAATAGAGAAAGCCACGGTTCGCAGATTCTCCCGCATACAGACACTGGTGGGGCTTTCCCTGCTCAGCTGGGTGGTACTGGCTCGTATCTCTGAAAAAGAACGTTTGAAGGCGGTGGTACTTGAATCTGCCGCCATGGAAAAGGTGAAACAGAAGGATCGGCCCCGGTTTTTGTATTATCAACTACTGAAAGGAGTTCAACAGATGTTTCGTGGCATCGGACGCATTTTCCGGTTTCGTTCCACAAGAATTTCCCGCCACAAGGCCAGATGGGAGGCGATTCAGCGTCCCTTGTTTGACTGGCCATCGGCTTTTCTGGAGGTGGTTTGAAAAAATGGGGGGATGCCAA
>JAADJC010000014.1 GCA_013151025.1 Acidobacteriota bacterium | reverse complement strand
CCGCCCCGGGAATTCCCGGGGCGGTGTTTGACGGTGATGGTAATAAATTGGCTGGGTACTCTATCTGTTCTTGATTCCCCAGTTGATGTCTGAAACGGTGCCGATGTAGCTGGAGCCGAGATAGCCGGTGGTATTGAATCAAATCCAGATAATTTTTGGAAATTGGTGGAGAAAATTTCCTTTCTTTTTTATCTCTCCAGTCGATTCAGGATGTGCAGTCGGTGGAGGCAAGGGCGAAAATGTACTGGTCACCTGCGTAGCCGTGGTGGCCCACCAGTTGACGATATCTCCGGTTGTGCCTCGACGCCACAAGATGTCGGCGTTGCCGTCTCCGTCCATGTCACAGATTCCTCTCACTTGCCAGTCTAAATTACTGATGCCCCCGATGAAGCTGCTGCTGATGCCGTTCGTGGGGTCAAAGTACCAGACGGAGAGGTAGCCGTCGGTGTTTCCATTCCCCTTCCTGTTTCACCCATAACCGAATGACGGCATCAATGTGGATGGTTTCGCCACTGATCAGCCCCGCTTTGTTGCAGGCTTCTACGGTTTTCTGAAAGATTTTCAGGAATCGTTCCATGCCCCACCGTTGCCGGATGCGGGTCAGGGAACTGTGATGGGGCAGTTTGTCGGTCAGGTCAGGGTTGCCCATCCTTTTTCCCAACCCATCACACATCACGTCTCTTCCCATTCTTTTCTTCCCTTTGTGTTGAATTCTCTTCTTTTCCAAGCCTTCAGCCGGAATGTGCTACACTGAATGTCATAAACACCAAAATTCGGGAGGGGTTCCATGGAAAACAATAAATGGGCTGTCATAACCGGGGCGTCGTCGGGAATTGGGAAAGAATTTGCCTATCAACTTGGAAAAAAGGGATACAACGTGGCATTGGTGGCGCGGAGTCGGGACAAACTGGAAGCCATTGCTGCGGACATTCAAAAGCAGTTCGGGCGGGAAACCCGGGTCATTCCACTGGATTTGACCCACAGAGATTTTGCCAGGGAACTTGCGGATCGAACTGTGGATATGGCCGTAACCATGGTTATCAACAATGCCGGATTCGGCACTTCCGGCTCTTTTCTGGAAATTGAGGATGATCGGGAAATCGAAATGATCACCTTGAACTGCAGCGCAGTCACACAGGTTGCCCGGCTCTTCCTGAAACGAATGGCGAAAAACGGGGAAGGAAACATGATTATTGTGGCATCCACTGCTTCAGTTCAGCCCTGTCCATGGTTTGCGACTTATGCCGCCACCAAGGCATTTGACCGCTTTCTCGCAGAAGCCCTGTGGTATGAAATGAAACCGAAAGGTGTAAATGTTCTGGCACTGAATCCTCCCGGAACCGCCACCCAGTTCTTTGCCGAAGCAGGACTGTCAGACAGTCCGAAGAGATTGGCCACAGTGGAACAGGTTGTTCGGACCGCCTTTAAAGCACTTGGGAAAAGGCCGTCCGTCATTGTAGGGGTCAACAATCGATTCATGGCATTCACGGAACGGTTCACCCCGGAAAAACTGCTGATTGCAATCACATCCCGTATCATGAAGAAGATGATCGGCACTTCTTGAAGCTGAATGCAGCTTTCATTTTGTGCAGTCATGAGGAATAATTGAAAAAAATCGTGAACCGGCATAGTGCCGGCTCCGTAATACTAAATACACGGTGGCCATTGTTTCCGTGAAATTTTGTCATTTAGAAGAGGTGCCATGCCTGAACGCAACTTGTCTGAAAAAAGTCCCGGTCTCGGTAGAAAAATTGTCATGTTCCCGCTTGTACGTATCATCATTGCCATCTTTTTTGTACTTCTTGTCGTTGCCTTGATCAGCGCCATTTTAAAACCCCTGGGACACAGTCTCTTCCCCGGCGCCAAGCAACCCATCGCATGGATCAGTGTTATGATGATCTTTTCAACTGTCATGGTAACATTGGCCTACTTGGCCTACGTCCGCATTGTGGAACGCCGTGTCGTTTCAGAAATGGAATTGAAGCCCGCCCTGTCAGAACTGCGAATCGGCTACATCTCTGGTGCCGCCATGATGACTGTCAGCATCGGAATCATCTGGTTACTGGGATATTACCAGGTGACGGAAATCAATGGCGCTACGGTTTTGATTGTGCCCTTTTTTACCACAATCTTCATTGCTTTCTTTGAGGAAATTGTGTTCCGCGGCATTATTTTCCGAATCATCAACGAAAGCCTGGGCAGCTGGGTGGCCGTGGTCGTATCCGCACTGATCTTCGGGTTCGCCCATGGTTTAAATCCGAACGCAACTCTCTTCAGCAGCGTGGCTATCGCATTGGAAGCTGGTGTCCTGCTCAGTGCTGTTTACCTGTACACCAACCGTTTGTGGATGGTTATCGGCATACACATCTCGTGGAACTTTTTCCAGGGTGCTGTACTTGGTGTCAACGTTTCCGGTACTACTGCCAAAGGGTTGCTGCAGGCAAAACTGGAAGGACCGGAACTTCTCACGGGAGGCCCGTTCGGAGCAGAAGCATCCATCATTACCATCAGCATCTGCCTGGTTGTCGGCCTTGTGTTTCTGTTCCTGGCACACAGAAAAGGCAATTTCCAGAAACCCTTCTGGTGCAAGAAAAAGGAAAGCGCAATGCCTGACGAACTTTCAGTCCCGGTGGGCCAGGAAGGCGGGCAGCAGGGCCGCATGCATGGTGAATAGTGGATCGTGGATGGTTGGAAAAAAGGTGATGAGTGATGAGTCCAGAAAAGACGGGAGTGGGCTATTCTCTTGTCATGTCAAAGACACGAACACCCAATATCTATCACCTAACATCCCGGGTGAGGCGGCGCGGCGCGGCGCACGACAGCCGGCAGCTTCTTCCATTTGACATTGCGGGTGGGTAGCTTCAGCTTTCGTCCATAGAACAAATCATCTCCGAGGAGTGCGAGGCGCTGGTTCAGCGGATTCCTTCGGATGTATCCCCGAACAATGCGGTGCATTAGAGTATCCGGCTTGCTGAAGGGACAGGAGCGGATACAGACTGCGCAGTCTGTGCCAATCTTTCGCCAGAACCTGTAGCAACTTTCCTGATCCACAGACCAGTGGGCGAACCCTCTGGAAACCGGCTTTTCCCCATGGGGTATGGCCCGGCTGGGGCAATTGTCTGCGCACTTTTTACAGATATTACAGAAATGTTCCATGTACTCATGGTTGCCCTTAGTTTCCGGCAGATCGAAATCCACTGTCACCACTGAAAGCCGTACCGAGGGGCCATACACTTCATGCATGAAGATTCCCATTCGTCCCACATGCCCCATCCCCGCCGCTTCCGCCAGGGGCGCACAGATTAACTGGTAGTGTCCGTCCACATGGGCTGTGGCTGAAAGCCCCTGGCGATGGAGTATCTCTGCGACAATGTGCGCGATCTTGGCGGTTTCCACGTAACAGTGGGCTGATTCGAGGATTGCAGGAAGCGACGGGGCATGACGGATATACGCATTCGACATGGGCACCACAAAAACAATGGCGGTTCGGTGGTGGTTTTCCACTTTCTCGCCCCAGTTACCCGCCTGTCGTCCTGCAATACTATACAAATGATAGGGCTTCAGACTGGTAATACCCACATCCACCGCCCCGTACTGGAAGGCTGTAATTCGCACGGCTTCCATCAGTTTGCCCGGATCCACCGGTTCTGCTGGAACGGCTACAGGTGGCCGGTTACTCAATGGAACATAACTTCGATCCAGAAGATCAAAAGCGGAATCCGAAATTGAACTCACATACCGGTCATAAAACTTTGAACCCGGTTCGCCCAGTTCCGGCAATCTCCAGATTTCCTCATCCACTGCCTTCTTTTCCGGATGCGACCGGTGGTATCGATTTCCCAGTTCAGGATGAAATTTGAGATTTCCCCTGGCAAACATATGGTTTCGCTCGTCAAATTGCTCAATGTTTGCGGTATCGGCTTTTTTGAGTACTGGAAACCAGGGAATCAGTGATGCCACGATGAACACCAGGGTCAACCAGAACAGGACCGGTACGGTTTGCGTCACTATCGGGTGGCCTTGATATAACACAAGCAAAGCCGTAATTCCGGCAGACAGAAAAACACCTGCCAGTGACAGGGCCACGCCCCTCGGCACCTGTTCCCGATAGGCAGCGTGCGCCATCGCCAGCATGAAAACAGCGGAAATCGCCAGAAAAAAAAGCACAAATTCAAACATACACGGTACTCTTACGAATCTTTATTTAAAATGTTCAGGTCTGGATACAAGATGTCCAATGTGAGATACAAATTGTGAAACTGCAATGTCCCCGACTTGTTCCCCATTCAAAAACCCGCCCCTCAGACAGGAGATTGTCGTCTTTCGGAAAGCCAGTAAAACGGCTTTATTTTGTCTCCGTGGTATAATTATCGGCATTAAACGGGAACAGATGAATGGGACTATGGGAAGAATGTCTTTATGGATGGTGGTGTATGAATAAACTTGCAAAAATGTCCGTTTTTTTTCTCATAACACTGGGAGCATTTGGATTTCTCGGCATCAAAAAAGGGACCCGGATGCAATATGCAATTGATAGAGCAAAAATACTCAGCAAGATTCAGCCTGCGCCAAGGCTGGACGTGCATGTCAATTTCCACGGAGCGGATATCCTCAAATTTGTCGATAATGAGCATTTACTGATTGGTTCTGTCAAATTCGATTTGGCGGGAAAACCAAAGTATGGCCCGCTTATCATGGTTCATCTTCCGGATTACTTTGAATGCTGGCGAGTCAAAAGAAAAAGCAATTATGCGGCCAGGTATAATCTGGTTGCACTTCAGCCGAATCTGGTGGTTCGTGAGGTATACAAGTGGAAAGTTGTTCATTCTGCTTACAATCCGGAATCGGTCGGGGGTCACGTTATGGGAAAATGCAATCAATGAGGGAGATTTTTATTCCTACCGATTCACGTCTTCATATGGCCTGAAAGACTTATTTGTTGTAACAAATGGAAACCTGGCCAGCATAGACGCCCGAACCGGAAAGCAGAACTGGCGTTCCAAAATGACGGCTGATGATATTTCAAAAGGCAAGACAAAAACCGCTTTACTCAATACCACTCTGTTCATTGTTAATACAAAAAGTATCAATGCGATTCGGCTTACGGATGGCCGGTATCTGTGGAGCAGGCCGAATCCCGTTGGGGACAATTTCTCCATATCTCCTGGCCCCGGGGGATTCTTTGTTTACGGAGGGAATCTGATGGTTCCATTTAATGAAACCGGAAAAGCGGGCGAATTATGGATGAGCACTCATGGCAGCATCAAACTGATTGCCCCATATACCGACGGTGTTTTTGTTGTTACTCATAGCGTAAACGAGGGAAAAGACATTCTGAATGCCGTCATTTCCAATAAGACAGAATGGGCAATTCCCCTTCCTGGCAATTTAATGAGTCCCCTTTTGCGGAAGGGGGATTCGCTCTATCTGACCACAGCATCTCAGGAAATTGAGAAAGGAGACCGGGCTCTCCACTGCGTCAATATCAAGGATAAAAAAATCTCTTTCAGTTCTGTTCTGGATTCCTCACCGACAGGCGCAGAAATAAAATACTTGCCGTTGCCGGATAAGCTGATTCTGCGAAAAAAGCTGCTTCTTGTGGCGCGGGAGCAGCAGGGAATTGCAGCGGTGAGCCCGGAGAAAGAGAATATTGTCTGGAAACAGTCGCTTAACAGTTCGGTCAGGGAAGAGAGCTTGAATTTATTAAACCGGGTTGCCCCTGAATTCACCAGTGCTGTAAAGAGCAAGGGTGGCGGTTTCCTTGTTGAGTCGAATCTGGCGGCGAGTCAAAATGCCTTGAGTCTTCAAATGAAGTACCGGAATCTGATGCAGACTACAGGGGCGCTCACTCAAAATCCAATCCACCTCGGAAACAGTGCAAGTGCCGTTGCGGCCGGAATGCACTTTGATCGAAGTATGGCCGCCGCCGGTACAGCGATTGTTGCGATGAATGCCATGGTAGATATCAGCAACGTATTCTGGAAAGCATTCGGTGAGAATCTGATCAGGCAAACAAAGCTGGCCGCAAGAATGAAAGCGATAATGGGAATCCGCATTGCGAAGGCACAATACCAGGTGTCATTTTCCGGGAATTATTTTGTTCCGCCCTCTACAGAAACCATTATGATGGTGGACCTCAATACCGGAAAGCGCAGCGATTTGACTGCCAGCATTTCGATCCCCAATGTGCCGGGCAGGGCCTGGACAGTGGCATTGTCACCGGACGAGTCCATGCTGGCGACGGTGGGTGTAGGGCTTGATTACGCGCACTACAAAAAAATCACCCGGGCAATGATTAAAATCCCTGAAGCAAGTCTGATTGTATACAACACAAAAGACCTGAACTTTGTAAAACACCGCAAACTTCCGGTTCCCCATGGGAAAACAACGACTGAATCCGCAGCCAGCCCCTCAACACCGGTTGTGAATGCCTCATACATGATACAGGCCGGTTACCCCCCCCTCGTGGCCTATGCCATGTTCGGTACCATCGAAGACGTCAGGAAGGCGATTGCGTCGGGAGAAGATGTAAACGCCCCCTACATTCCGTATGGGTTGACGCCCTTGATGGCGGCCACGAGCAGGGGTGATGTCGCAATGGTAAAACTCCTGTTGAAGGAGGGCGCCAACGTGCAGGTCAGGAATGTTTTCAAGAAAACCGTTTACGACAACCTCGCCAGGGTGAAGGATGAGACCGTGCGTGAAGAGATCCGGCAACTCTTTGATGCCGCAGCAGGGAAACACCACTGATCTCCAGACGAATTCAACTTGCCGGGAGAGGTTTGTTGAAGAAGACCCGATCTCTCTGTTGTCCCGAACACAGTGGAAGTGCACGAGGGAACTGCGCAGTATACCGAATATCAAATGTTGAATGGAAGAAAATCAGGGAGTTGTCCAGTCCTTCTTTCCCTGCATTCTGCTTTCCTTTCCAGTCAAAACACTGAACACGGAACATCTCTTTTGTTACTCTTCACAGGGCCGGTTGCGGCGTTGCATTCGGGGCTCTTTTTTGCTTTAATGGAGATATCTCTTTGTGCTTATTTCATCACTGGAGGCGTGGATGACAGTATTGAAAAGCCGGTTGAAGACAGACGCGGCGGATTTCAGGGAGAATGATGCGTTCAACCGCGGATTGGCGGCTGAATTGAAGGAGAAAATAAACCGGGTGAAGCAGGGCGGACCGGAAAAAGCACACGCAAGGCTGAAACAGTTGAACAAACTGGAGGCAAGGGAGCGGATTGACCTGCTCCTGGACGAGGACAGTCCCTTTCTGGAGCTGAGCACCCTCGCAGGGGGAGACCTCTACGACGATGATGTGCCGGCCGGTGGCATTATCACCGGTGTGGGGCGTGTATCGGGGCGGGAAGTGATGGTTATAGCCAACGACCCGACGGTGAAGGGAGGCTGCTACTATCCCATTACCGTGAAAAAGCATCTCCGTGGCCAGGAAGTTGCGGCGGAGAATAATTTGCCATGTATTTATCTGGTGGATTCCGGTGGGGCGTTTCTGCCGAAGCAGGCGGAAGTATTCCCGGACAAGGAGCATTTCGGACGAATTTTCTACAATCAGGCCCAGATGTCGGCAAAGGGCATTCCCCAGATCAGTGTGGTCTTAGGGTACTGCACAGCCGGTGGCGCATACATTCCCGCCATGAGTGATCAGAGCATCATTGTGAAGGGTACCGGCACAATTTTTCTCGCAGGGCCACCGCTGGTAAAGGCGGCCACCGGGGAAGATGTCACGGCCGAGGAATTGGGGGGCGCCGATGTCCATTCCCGGATCAGCGGGGTTGCGGATCATTTTGCAGAAAATGATGAACATGCGATCCAGATGGCGCGGGATGTGGTGAAGTACCTTGGCAAACATAAACGCTGGCAGTTAAAGTTGGAAACCCCTGAAGACCCGTTGTATCCCATAGAAGAGCTATACGGTATTGTGCCTGTGGATCGCCGCAAAAACATTGACGCATATGAAGTTATTGCCCGTCTGGTGGACGGCAGCCGCTTTTTCGAGTTTAAAAAACGGTACGCACCCACTGTTGTGACCGGTTTTGCCCATGTTTTCGGTATGCCGGTGGGAATTATTGCCAACAACGGTGTGCTGTTTTCAGAAAGTGCCTTCAAGGTGACTCATTTTATTGAACTTTGCACCAGTGAGAAGATTCCCCTTCTTTTTCTGCAGAATATTACCGGCTTTATCGTCGGAAAACAGTATGAGCACCAGGGAATTGCCAAGGACGGTGCCAAGATGGTGATGGCAGTGAGCAATGCCAATGTTCCCAAGATTACGTTGATGATGGGCGGTTCCTTCGGTGCCGGAAACTATGGCATGTGCGGCCGTGCCTATGACCCCCGTTTTCTGTTCATGTGGCCCAATAGTCGGATTTCGGTCATGGGGGGAGAGCAGGCGGCTTCGGTATTGCTGACAGTGAAGAAAGATCAGGTGGCCCGGGAAGGCAAAGTCCTGACCCCGGAGCAGGAAGCCGCCATTGTGGACCCGATATTGAAAAAATACGACCACGAGGGCAGCCCGTACTATTCCACGGCACGGCTCTGGGATGACGGTGTACTGGACCCTGCATTCACCCGGGACGCTCTGGGAATGGCCCTGTCCGCGACTTTGAATGCACCTTTTGATAAAACAGACTACGGCGTTTTCCGCATGTAGCTTGAACATACAGAATAATCTGACTGTAGACCCTGAGGAGGGATCATGAAAACTATTCGAATCGGAAATGCCGGTGGGTATTGGGGCGACGACCCGGACGCTTTGAAATATCAGGTGACTGCCGGAAATCTGGATTTTATTACCATTGATTATCTCGCTGAGATCACCATGTCCATTATGAATAAGCAGATGCGGAAAAATCCGGAAGCAGGGTTTGCGCGGGATTTTCTCAATCACCTGGAACCGGTGTTTGAAACGGTGATGGAGAAGGGAATCCGTATCATCACCAATGCCGGCGGGGTAAATCCGGCAGGATTGGCCCGGGCGCTGGCGAAACTGGCGGCGGATAAAGGCCTGCACCCGAAAATTGCGGTGGTGGATGGAGACAATATTCTGGATGATATTGACCGTTTTGCCGATGAGGGGATTGATTTTTCCAATATGGAAAATGCAGCGCCGTATAGCGAAATACAGGGCAGGGTGCTGTCGGCAAACCTCTATTTTGGTGCCAGGCCAGTGGTGAAGGCATTGAAGGCCGGGGCGGACATCGTAATCACCGGGCGGGTAACAGATACCGGCATTACATTGGCTACTATGATGGCTTCTTTTGACTGGGCCGAAGACGACTATGACAAGCTGGCAACAGGTATCGTGGCCGGGCACATCCTGGAATGCGGCGCCCAGAGTACAGGCGGTAATTTTACCGACTGGCGGAAGGTACCTTCTTTCGATGTGGTGGGATACCCCATTGCAGAAGTGTCGGAAGATGGGGCTGTTGTCATTACAAAACACGAATCCCTCGGCGGCATGGTTTCATTGGACACGGTCCGGGAACAGCTTCTTTATGAGATGGGTCAACCGAAAAACTACATCACACCGGATGTAATTGCGGATTTCAGTTCCATTCAACTGGAGGCGGCCGGTAATAACCGGGTTCGGGTGTTTGGAATTAAAGGTGCTACCCCGACTGATTTATTGAAAGTGTCCATTGCCTATGAGGACGGTTACAAGTCTGAAGGCGCCATCATTATTTCCGGACCCGACGCAAGGGAAAAGGCGGAAAAGTTTGCTGAGATTTTCTGGTCCAGGGTGGGAACGGATTTCGAGGATTATCTCACGGAGTACGTTGGCCTCAATGCCTGCCACCGTCATCTTGCGCCCCTTCCTGAAACAAACGAAGTGCTGCTCCGGTTCGCAGTTCGGGATCACGACAGAGCCAAGTTCGAGCGGTTTCGCCGCAAACTTCCGGCATTAATTCTCAGCGGGCCGCCGGCTGTGGCTGTCACCGGGGGCGCGCCTCAGGTACGCAACGTGGTGTCCTACTGGCCCGCACTGGTACAACAGGATATTTCCACCTGGGAAGTTACCGTATTTGATGGCGACGACGTTATGTTTCACGAAACCGGTAGCTGGCCAGAAACCGGTGGAATGCCGGTTTCTGATGACCTGAAAGGCGAAGGCGGTTCAGCTCCGGCATTTTCAAACGAGACTCGCCGACTTCCGCTGAAAACCATCGCATTGGGGCGAAGCGGAGACAAGGGAGATATGTCCAACATCGGCATTATTGCCCGGTCGGAACTGGCATACAAATTCATCGGCACCCTGTTGACAGCGGATCGTGTAAAAGAAATTTTCAGCAGCCTTGTAAAGGGGACAGTGGAGCGCTATCCCATTATTAATCTATTGTCCTGGAATTTCCTGCTCAATGAGGCGTTGGGCGGCGGCGGCACGTTGAGCCTCAGGATTGATGCACAGGGGAAAACGCTTGCACATGCCCTTTTGGCCCAGGAATTTGATATTCCGGTGGATGTACTGAATTCGGTGGAGAAATAAGATGTTTCAGGCGATAGAGTTGAAGCAGAAGGGTTCGGTCTGGTTTCTGACCCTGAACCGTCCGGAAAAGCGCAATGCCATGGACGATGTCATGATGGATGAAATTGTTCGGGTATTGCGGGATGCGGAACGTGGCGGAGTCCGGGCGCTGGTGATTTCCGGTGCCGGCAGTGCTTTTTGCGCCGGGGCGGATCTCAACTGGATGCGCAAAATGAAAGACTATACTTTCGAGGAAAATGAGGCAGATTCCGGTCGCCTGGCTACGCTGTACCGGGCTCTCAGAACCGCCCGCCCGGTAACGATGGCAGTGGTAAATGGACCGGCCATCGGGGGCGCGGTTGGAATCGTTGCGGCCTGTGACATAGCGCTGGCGGTGAAAGATGCGTCTTTTTCCTTCGGGGAAGTACACCTGGGAATTATTCCGGCGGTCATTGGCCCGTACATTGTGGAGAAAACGGGTATTTCGGTGTCCCGCTACTACATGTTGACGGGGGAACGGTTCGATGCGGTTCGGGCAAGGGAAATCGGGCTGGTTCACAAAGTGTTTGACTCGGTTGAGGCACTGAAAACCGGTAGAGACAAGGTGTTGTCGGAATTGTTAAGCGGCGGGACAATTTCCCAGCGTAAAATCAAGCATCTCATGGATCACATTGTGGTGCCACCTGCTCAGGAATTGGAAGCGCTGACGGTTCGGCTCATTGCTGCGGCCCGGGTTTCTGAAGAAGGGCAGGAAGGCATTCGGGCGTTCTTTGAGAAACGGCGTCCATCCTGGTCGGAGGACTACAATGGTGACGATTGACCGGATATTGATTGCCAACCGTGGAGAAATTGCACGGCGAATTGCCATTGCGCTTTTAGAAAAGGGAATTGTCCCGGTTCTGCCGGTAACGGAAAAAGAATACTCCCAGGCAGTACCGATATTTAAAGACTGTCATATGGTCATGGCCCCGGATAGCATTTACCTGGATAGTACCGCGCTGGTAACCCTCGCAAAAGCGGAAAATTGCCAGGCGGTGCATCCCGGTTATGGATTTCTGGCAGAAAACGCGGATTTTGCGACCCTTTGTGAAAGAAGCGGTCTGATATTCATCGGCCCTCCCGCCGGTGCCATGTCTCTGATGGGGCACAAGGAGCGGGCAAGGGAAATTGCGAAAAAAGTAGATGTCTCACCGGTACCGGGATTCTCCATTGATGGGCTGAATGAACTGGAAATCAAGGAAATGGCAGAGGGAATCGGCTTTCCCGTGCTTGTAAAAGCCAGTATGGGTGGCGGCGGAAAGGGGATGCGCCGGGTGGAGAACCCGGAAGAATTATTTGACGCAATCCGTATGTCCAAATCCGAGAGTGCTGCTTACTTCGGCAGTGACGACGTATTCATTGAAAAATACATTTTGCGTCCCAGACACATCGAAATACAGATATTTTCCTTCCCAGGCGGTCGCACCGTGTACGTGGGGGAAAGGGAATGCACCATCCAGCGCCGTCATCAGAAAATTATCGAAGAATCTCCTTCCCCCGTTGTGGATTGGAAACTGCGCCGGAAAATGGGAGAGGCTGCGGTTCGTATCGCCGACATCGTGAACTACGTCGGGGCGGGAACCGTTGAATTCATTGTGGATGAAGAAATGAATTTCTACTTCCTGGAGATGAATACCCGAATTCAGGTGGAACATCCGGTGACGGAAGAAGTATTCGGTGTGGACCTGGTGGCATGGCAAATTGAAGAAGCACTGGGAATTGTCGAAGCCGTTCCCCAGGGGAAGCTCCGGGGTGCCGGGCACGCCATCGAATTTCGCATCTACGCAGAAGACCCGGATCAGGGCTTCATGCCGTCACCGGGGAAAATCCTTCTCTACCGCGAACCGGGCGGACCGGGAATCCGGGTGGAGAGCGCGGTGACAACCGGTAGCGAAATCTTTGCCGATTTTGACCCCATGATTGCCAAAGTAGTGGTCAAAGGTCATTCCAGGCGCCACGCGCTGGAACGGGCAAGATGGGCGCTGTCAAACTTCGTCATCCTCGGCGTTACGACCAATCGTGAATTTCTCATGCGCATACTGGAACATCCCGCGTTTCAGGCAGGGGAACTGGATACCGGCTTTATTGAGCAATATCGGGCTGACCTTGTCAGGGAACAGGATGAGATTGCGCCGGAAATGCTGCTTCTGGCCGCCGCCCTTCGAAAAAAGAACAGCCAGGGGAAAGCGCAGGCAGCACCCGGCGACAGCCACGACTTTTATCCCCCGGTAAACACCCGGATACCATAATGATAAAGGAAGAATGACATGACACGGATACTCTGGAACGGACAGGAAAATGAATTGAAAAGCCTGAAACTGGAAAACGGCATCCTCTCCGGCGTTGTCAACGGGGAACCCGTCACCGTCAGCGTTATGACAAACCCGGAAGGCCGAATCGCCGCCGCTATCTTAAATGGAAAGCCGCAGGCTGTTTCTGCCGTGACATCGGGGGAGCACACCTGGCTCCAGTTGGGTGGACAGGTGCAGCGTTTTCAGTTCAGCCGGGGCAAAGAGCTTGCCGTCGGGGAACAGGGAAGTGACGGCAATGTAAAATCCCCCATGCCGGGGAAAATACTGGAATTGAAGGCCGGTGTCGGGGATGCAGTGGAAAAGGATCAGGTCCTGGTGCTGATGGAATCCATGAAACTGCAGGTGGAAATCCGCAGCCCCTTTGACGGCACGGTGGAATCCTGCCCCGTCTCCGTCGGCGATATGGTGGACGGCGACTCCCTCCTGATGCAGGTGAATGCTGCTTCGCAGCAGTGAAAGTGCGAGTGCGCGAGGGAGGGGGAAGGGGACTCCCGCAGAGGGGGGAGAGAATTTAATACAAAAGAGCAGGAACGCAATTCTAAGATAAAAATAAGTATTCTTGGAAAGTGGGCACTGGAAATGTTCCGAAATTTCTGAGTGTTAGCAGAAGAAAGGCGAAATTGGAGCAAAGTGGATAAATGATGAAAGAGGATGACGACTTTTTTGATAATAAATTCTTCGAATATGTGAAGAAATTGAAGAGTAGACCACGTCAAAGGGCAAGTTACTTTGAAGCATCTGACAAGAAAAGCAAGGAGATGTCGGTTGTTAATAATCTATTACAAACTGAAGACAGCTGGGGCATTAAAAAATTAGAATTCCCAATGAATGATCCACCCGATGTAGTGGGAACGACAGAATTGGGAATTCAAATTGGTTTTGAGGTCACTGAATTGGTTAATCAAGATGCCAATGCGCTTGAAGCCAGGAAAAATAAACGCTTGCATGATGGCCACAGGGATTTCGTTCCAAGAAAGAAACAATTAGATATGGAGATCCAATTAATTGATGAAGAACTCCAATGGAATGTGGATAAGATTTTGTCTTTACTGAAATACACGATCTCAAAGAAGGATAATAAACTTGCAAATATACGAGATGAATTTGAGGAAATAGTTCTCGTTGTGTTCTCCGATGAAAATCAGATATACCATAAAAATGTTATTGATGCGTTACTTGCGTTTAATTGGGAGCCACCGCATAATATTGATGAAATCTGGCTAATCAGGGCACCAGTTACTCACAATGTACGCAATAATGTTTTCAAGTTGTTATAGTGGCAACAGAACCGGGTATGGTATATAAAACAAAAGGAAATGAATAACGTCCACGCCCACTCACAACGCCCACTTTCCCATCCGATCAGAACACTTCTTCTGTATTCAACCTTCTCCAATCTTGTCTCCCAGAAACAGGTTGGTCAGTTGTACACGGTTGCGAACGCCGAGTTTGCGGTAGATTCGGTAGGTATGTGTTTTGACTGTTTGAACGGAGATAAATAGAACATCCGCAATTTCGTTGTTACTTTTGCCCTGGCAGATCAACTGTACAATTTCATGTTCTCGCGGTGTGACGCCGCCTCTTTCAATCAGATCATCGGTTGTAGAGCGTTCGCGGCGACGAATGCGGGGCAGGGCACGATCCAGATAGAGTAGCGGCCAGAGATCGCCGACAAACCATGATACTTGAAACGCGACAAGAAGCACAGGCGCAGAGTGAAAGAAGGACAATGGCACACGGACCAGCTCCAGAGTCAGCAGGATGAGGGCAGTTTTACGGGCGAGCTTTTTTCTGTGGATTTCGCGCAGGTGCCGGGACTGAACCAGTACAGTTATCAATGCGGAAATAACCACAACAGCCCTGAGAAAATTGTAGCTGAATATAAACCACGTGTTGGGAACTAGTGGTATCGGAAAGCCGGGATGGGTATTCCGGTAAAGTGAAATCCCGTTACATGCAAACAGCAATCCTGCCAAAAGGACGAACAATATTGAAAATGCCGGAGACGGCCTGCGGTTGATCAAAGAAAGCACCATTGCAAAGAACAGGAATAGTACCGAGATTAACAGTGGTACCGACAGGAAAGGAAACAGCAGGTGGACAGCGGAGGTGGCATTGCTCTGGCCCTGTGTGAGTGGCAGCATAGATTCAGCCAATTCAGGAGCCATCAGTGCGAAAAAACCGTAGAACAGTGAAAAAACCAGATAGAAGAGATAAATCGCGGCAAGGGGTTCCCGGGTCCGTTGCTGGAGTCGTACTGCAAGACCGATAGCTCCCAGTGCCGCTCCGACGAGAATGATGTCCGTTGCCAATTGAATCACAAGATTCATTTGTCCTCCCCTGCCAAACCTTTTCAGTATAACGTTCAGTTAACACTTAATGTTTTCATCATACGACAAATCAGGCAATTTTTCTGTCATACCAAAGTTGCAATTTGCAAAATTACTGCTTTCTCGCGATGGTTAAAGCCGGGAGAGCGATACATAATGTGATCAGGTAGACAAATTGTCTGGTTTAGACCGGACAAGCAGGAGGCAAAAAATGAACAACAGACCACACGAAGAAAACTGGACACTTCCCGAAGCAACAGTGAGCGGATCGTATGGCCATGGCTGGGATACGACGAAGCGGTTCTTTCTGGAGTTATTTATTCTGGTTATCATCCTCAGCGCCGCGGCGATTCCCATGGGCATTGCCAATGAACCCGGTGGGTTTCACTCAGCAGGAACGGCGTTTCTGAAGCTTTTTGGTTTCGCATACTGGCTGCTTCTGTATGCGGCGATTAATTATGGTGTGCTCTATGGATTCGTGCGCGGTGCCCGGGGCGAAACACCAGAGGTAAATGATATTTTCAAGGTGACGGACAACTATGTGAATGTTGTGCTGGCCAATCTTGTGACAACGGTGATTATTGTCATTGGGTTCATGGCGCTGATTGTCCCCGGAATCTATTTTGCCTGCAGACTGGTGTTTGTCCCGTATCTGGTTGTAGAACGCAAGATGGAGGTTGTACCGGCTCTGAGAGAGAGCTGGGATATGAGTCAGGGGAAGGCAGGGATGATTTTTCTCATGGGTCTTACTGCAATTCCGATTGCCCTGCTGGGCCTGTTGATGTGCGGTGTCGGCATCCTGTTTTCTCTGGTCTGGATTCATGCGGCGTTTGCTTCTCTTTATGTTGCTCTGGCTCCTGTCCAGGCACCGGCCATTTTTCCTGAGATTCCCGCACCACCCGTTTCCGACCCTCCGGTACAAGATGAAGCACGTGACACCCCTGAAGTGAAAAAAGAAAACGAAGCTGAACCGGTGAAGAAAGTTAAGAAAGCGAAGAGGGACGCTGACAAAAAATGAAGCAGATAGGAAAAAAGTCCAAGTAGAGAGATGTTTGATACGAATCAAGTTTAAGTCTGAGCCGAAGTCCAGATAAGATGGGGGAAAATGCAGGGAAAACTGATTCTTTTTCTAACGCCCACACCCTCAGGCCGAGGATTATCCTGAGACGATTTTGATGCTGGCGCTTGCGCCGATACGGGTGGCTCCGGCCTTGACCATGCCCAGCGCGGTTTCAAAGTCGTGGATGCCGCCGGAGGCTTTAACCCCCATGCGGCTGCCTACGGTTTTTCGCATCAGGGCGATATCGTGCTCGGTGGCGCCGCCGGTTCCGAAGCCGGTGGAAGTTTTCACGTAATCAGCACCGGCATTCTTCGCTGCTGTGCAGGCGGCGGTTTTTTCAGTGTCGGTGAGGTAGCAGGTTTCCAGAATGACCTTCAGGATTACATCGGGGACGGCTTTCCGGACAGCCCGGATATCGTCTTCCACTTCCGCGAACTTTCCGGATTTCAGTGCGGAAACGTTGACCACCATGTCCACTTCTTCCGCGCCCTGTTTCACTGCGTTGGCGGCTTCAAACGCTTTGGCTTCTTTCGGCGTGCATCCAAGGGGGAATCCGATGACGGTGCAGACTTTCACGTCGGTGCCGTGGAGAATGGAATCGGCAAGGGGCACAAAATACGGATTGATGCAGACAGAAGCAAATGTGTATTGTTTGGCCTCAAGGCAGAGTTTTGTAACCTCTTCAGTGGTGGCGTTTGCTTTCAGCAGGGTGTGATCAATGAGGTGGGCAAGGTTGACATCCACTTCCCCGATACCGGGAGCCGTGGAGATGCGGTCCGCGCCAATTCTTACCAGCTTGTCAATGGTACCGGCCAGTTTCAGTACGCATTCGGTCTGGCCCTCTGATGTTTCCTCACAGTAGAGCAGGTCGGGGGAAGAATCATCGAATGCTTCCCATCCGGTGGGCTGTTGCGGTGCACCGGTGAGTTCCGCGACAATTTTTTCGATTTCCCTATTCATGATTGACCTCCCGGTGCGGCATATTCCAGATTATCCACTACCCCGGCAATTATAGCATTTTCAGGAATCTTTTTGGAACCGGTAATCATCTGAAGCGAGCCCCCGTCCTTAATCACCAGTACGGTATCTCCCTTGCCGGAAGATGTGACGTCAATTGCGAGGAAGGGTTTTCCCAGGAAACTTCCGTCTGGCCGGATGGGTGTGACGAACATGAGTTTGTAGCCCTGAAAACCCGGATCTTTTTTTGTGGAAACGATAGACCCGGTTACTTTACATAGAATCATCGGTCCACTCTGTCCACAATACCGACGATGGCGGCATCCACCGGTATCATTTTTTCTTCCATGGGAACTGAGGCTTCTTTGCTGGTGGCAAGGCACACCACGTCCCCGACTCCGGCATCTACTGTGTCCACTGCGATAATATGGCTGGAAACAGCTTTCAAATCTTCATCCAGGGGCTGAACCACCATGAGTTTCTTGCCCTGAAACACATCTAATTTCCGGGTGGCCCAGACGCGCCCTTCAACTTTTCCAAGCAGCATTTTCCCACTCCGTAATCATTGCCACCCTTTCCTGGTGACGGCCCCCTTCAAAGGGCGTTTTGAGGAAGGTGTCCACAATTCTCTTAATCAATTCAATTCCGATAACCCGGGCGCCCAGTGTCAGGATGTTGCAGTTGTTGTGGGCCCGGGCGTTGTAGGCTTCAAATGTGTTGGCGCAGTGCGCGGCGCGAATTCCCTTCACCTTGTTGCATACGATGGCGGAGCCGATACCGGCGCCGTCTATCATAATGCCGAAGCGGGAGTGGCCGCTTTGGACTGCCTGCGCGACTTTCAGTGCGAAATTGGGATAGTTAACCGAGGCAGATGAAAACGTACCGAGATCCATGAACCGAAACCCCAGCTTTTCAAGGAAGGGTTTCAGCTCTTCCTTCAACGGGAATCCGCCGTGGTCCGCCCCCAGCGCGATTCCCTGTTGTTCTGAAAGGATATCGTCCACAATATTGTTGAGATTTACCGTCATGATTCAATCTCCAGCTTGTCCACGATTGCCATAATTACTGCGTCCACCGGCCGTTTTTCCGTGATGGGGGTTTGACGGGCGGAACTGCCCTTTGCCATCAGCACCATTTCACCGGCACCGGCACCGACGCCGTCCACTGCTACCGTGAAATCGTCCAACGCTTCCCCGGTAACCTTGTAACTCTGAACAATGAGCAATTTCAGTCCGCCCAGGGTTTCCACCTTCTGGGTGGCCCACACCGAACCGATAACTTTACCATAAATCATAACATCGTCATTCTACCACAACACCCGATTTGGGGCCAAGTTTAAGTAGAAGGCAAGGTTGAGGTTGAGGCGGCGTAAGCGCCGCCGTAGATAGTGAATCGTGGATGGTGGATAATTGGGAAAGGCAGGAAATAGCCAACTCCCTTTCTTGTCCCTTTCTGAACCATCCACGATTCATCATCCACGCGGCCAAACGGGCCGCGCTGTCGCCCCATGGCCCATGCGCAACGCCCAACTTCTACTGCTGCGAAGCAAGGAATGGAGAGAGGGGGGACATTACAGTTTGGCAGCAAAAGTAAGTTTCCCTTCTATTTCCCTGGTCGGAATGAAAGGATGGTTCGGTTTTCCAGATAAATTTCTTGTTCTGTTGGTGTCATGTTCTGGCAGTTGTGTTTCTGAATCAGCAGGTGACCCACTTCTGCGAGAATCGCAATTGCGACGAGGCAAAGAGAATACAGTGGAACGAAGCCTTGTAAAAGCCACGAAATTCCGGCAAGGGATAGCATTAAGAGAGCAAAGTCGAAAACATTTATTGTCCTGCTGTCCTTCAATTTTCTGTTCATGGTCCCTCCACCTGTACGGGGTTCAATATTTATGCCTGATTGCCAGGTTCAGTATATTCCCCTTACTTGAAGACGGAAATCCCTCTTTCCGCTTTCCAGACTCAACCGGGTCTTCTACTCCATACCAGTTGGAGTAGGGGGCAGACGGCGCAGAGCGCCGAATGTTAAATTTTCAGTGTTAAGTGTCGAATAACAAATTGACAAGACAATCTAACCCCTTCACCCTTCATTCATCACTTCTTTTTCTTTTACTTATCCTACTTCTCTTCCGGCCGGTTGATAGGCGTATCAGCGGGGTCTGCAGCATCATACCATTCAAAGTATTTCTCAGTTCCGGTGATGCCCTGTTTCAGCAAAGCCTGCTTCTTGTCATCGCTGATATCAAACTCAGTGGTTTCAACACCCAGGGTGTCGATGTAGATGGTCCGATGCCAGTCATCACTGTGAAGGTGTTGGTTGGACTGGACGTTGAGAACAGCATGGATCAGCGCTTTTCCATAATCAAAGAAGTCGTCTATTTTGTGGTGGGGCGGTTCGGCACTGTCGCGGAACATGGCAATCTCTTCCCTTGTGTCCAGGCGAAAACCAAGTGTTTCCTTGTTATAGATATATGGGCTGTTGTTTGCAGGCAGTCCAATATTGACTTTATCGTAGTATTCAGTAGTGTGCGCATGACGCTTGCGCGCTTTTTTTTCAACGTATTTTTCTCTGTCAAACAGCTTTACAGGAAAGTTGTTGAATACGCCGCCGTCCACGAATACATCTCCCCTGAAGTTGCGAACTGCGGCAAAAAAGAGCGGAATGGACATGGAAATGCGCGCAGCATCCGCCACCGGCATTCTGGGTGTGTGTTCCACCGAAAAGACTTCTGAAAAGCCGGTGGAAAGGTTTGTTCCCACCAGGTACAGGTCAGGGAATTTCTTTTGAGCAAGGTCATTGAAGGTAGAATGGGGATTCCCCGTCTTCTTTTCGATAAGCTGTCCCATCCATTTGCGGAAAAAATCTCCCTTGTACCAGCCGAATTTCGTAATGAGACGGTCCGTGTCCCGGATCACACCCCAGGACGAGTCCATAAAGTTGCTGAAATTCAATGCAGTGAGGATCTCTCTGGTTTCATCCAGCGTGTATCCCAACGCAAGGAGCACGGCATTGATGGCACCGGCGGAGGTTCCCCCGATTCGTCGAATGCGCTTCAGGATTTTTTTCTTTTCCAACACCTGCAGGGCACCGAGGTAGGCAATGCCTTTTACTCCACCACCTTCAAACACCAGGTTTCGAAACGGATAAGATATCATGATTTCTCCCGTTTATTGATGTAAATCAATTGATTCATTCAGCCTGTTGCTGAAAGAGGTATACATCTGTCTGTGGATATGGAATGTTGATGTTGTTCTCGTCAAATGTCTGTTTTACTTTTTCCAGAATATCGAAGAAAAAATTCCAGTAATTCCCGGGTTGGCACCAGACTCGAACTGTGAAATTTACCGAACTGTCCGCCAGTTCTGAGATTGCTACTGATGGTTCAGGATCCTTGAGTCCCCGAGGGTCTTCGGCGATGATCCCGGAAAAAATTGTTTTGGCTTTTTTCAGGTCATCATCGTACCCAATGCCGAAAGTCCAGTCCACCCGCCGTGAACTTTCTGCGGAAAAATTAATAATGCTTCCATTGGACAGATTTCCATTTGGCACAATAACTCGTTTGTTATCCACTGTATTTAAAATAGTGCTGAAAATCTGAATTTGGCTGACTGTGCCGGATTGTCCCTGCACTTCAATGAAATCACCAACCCTGAAGGGTTTGAACAAGATGATCAGGACCCCACCGGCAAAATTTGCCAGTGAGCCCTGCAAGGCCAGACCGACAGCGAAGCTGGCGGCCCCGATGAGTGCGACAAAAGATGTGGTTTGAATTCCCACCATTGATGCCACACTGATGATGAGAAGGATTTTCAGCAGGATACTGGCACCGCTTCGTAAAAAGTGGTGGAGGGATTTGTCCACATTGCTTTTTGTCAGACCTCTTTCCAGCAACCGGACCAGTACTCGGATCAACCAGAAACCAATAATGAGTGTCAAAATGGCAAGTGCCAGTTTGGGGGCGTATTTCAGGGCCATTTCAATAAATTTGTCTTTGTATCCCATCAGACTGTTCATTCAGAAACCCCCATATAAATTTTTTAATGTGTATGTCTTTTTCATGATAGATGTAAAATGCTAAAAAAGCAAATATTGAGGCAATGTGAATAAAAAAAGACCCCGGGGAGGTTGCCCGGGGCAATATTCCGGTAAATCATGGAGGTCGCCAAACCGGAAATGGAGGGGGCCCGCGAGGGCTTCATTTGTGGTCAATCCTGAAGCTGGCCCTCGCGGACAATATTTAATAATGCGAAATGCATGCCAGGTTCTGAGGAATTTGTAAACACAGAAAATAAAGGGAATAAGTGCAAGCGCTTATTGAAGGCCTCACCAGTAGCTGATCAGAGGTGGTCAGAATCCGGCCAGTTTGGCGTGCCTCCGCCCCTGTGATGGGTGATGAGTGAAGGGTGATGGGTGTGGCGGCAAAGCCGCCGTGGAGAGTGAGGTGGACGGTTGGGAAAGACCGGGGAGAGTGGGGGGAGTTTAAGTCTGAGTTTAAGTCCAGAAAAGATTGGGGAAAAGGCAGGGAAGGCCCAATCTTTTTTCTTTTCACTTACTAAACTATCCACTATTCACCATCCACGCGGACCAGCGGTCCGCTTTCCACTCGTACTTTCACTATCGTGCGCCTGTAAAGGGGTACGAGTTGACGGAATCAGATTTTGGCACTATATTTAAAGTATCTTAACAGGGAGGATGGCATGAGACGTGCCCAATTGGTGGATATGATACATGCCAATAAGGGGAAGTTGGCTGCGTCCTGGTGTCAGGAAATACGAAACTGTGAGTATATGAAAACTTATCACGCTTTCAGGGACGAAGAACTGGTTCACCGGAATGAACGGGCATTGGCCCATCTTGCGGACAGCCTTGAGGTGGGGACTTCGCGAATTGAAAGTGGCAAATTTTTTGTTGTTCTTGGAAAGGAACGTTTTCGGGAAAAATTTCCTCTTTGCGAAGTCAACTATGCACTCTTCCTGACTAAAAAAGTGTTGTGGAAACGCATGCATTCCGATGGCCTTCTGGCAAGTGCGCTGGATCTTTACCAGGCCTTTGAACTGATGAATGCGATCTGTGATTTCTTTGATTTGGCTTCTTTCTATCTCATCAGGGGATATGTGGAAGAGATGCACCATAAATTGGCAAGGGCGGGTAAATTGTCGGGCAATGAACTTCGAGAGGTATTTCCCCCCGGCTCTTTTTTCTATGATGGCACTCGTTTTGATGACGAATTCCAGAAAATCCCCTTCTTCGACTGGCACTGGTAAGCGGCGCGTTGCGCCGGATGTTAGATGCTAGGTGTTGGGTGTTAGATTCAAGATAAGACATGGGTTTTTGTATCTATTTGCAGAGGTTCCCTGAGTTTTTTGACACCCACGCCCACTTCTGACGCGCACTCTGGAGATAAGTTTAAGTAAAAGGCAAGGTGGAGAGGAATCCAGTTCAAGTCTAAGTTTAGGTTTAAGTCCAGAAAAGATGGGGGAAAATGCAAGGCAGGCAAACCCCATTTGTTTCTTATCATTAGCATAACTTAAACTCAAACTTGAACTTGTCCCTACTTGTCCCGTTCTCAATTCGCACGCGTACTTTCACATTCACTGTCTTGAGGTATACTGTTTGTGTAAATTTGCAGCGCAGGGACGGAATGGACAGATTCAAACTGGTATCGGAATACAGCCCGACAGGGGATCAGCCCCGAGCTATTAAATGTCTGATGAAAAGCCTGCAGGAGGGTAATATTCACCAGACGCTGTTGGGAGTAACCGGGTCCGGCAAGACGTTCACTATGGCAAATGTGATTGAAAACTGGAACCGTCCCACTCTGATTCTGGCCCACAACAAGACCCTTGCGGCTCAGCTTTTTCAGGAGTTTAAACTCTTTTTTCCTGAAAATGCAGTGGAATATTTTGTTTCGTACTACGATTATTACCAACCGGAGGCCTATCTGCCCGGAAGTGACACCTATATTGAAAAAGACTCGTCAATCAATGAAAAGATTGAGGGATTGCGGCTTTCTGCTACCCGCTCGCTTCTTTCCCGCCGGGACGTGGTGGTGGTGGCATCCGTGTCCTGTATTTACGGTCTGGGTTCACCGGAAACATATGGCGATATGAGTGTGACTGTCTCGGTGGAGGACGTGCGGGACAGGGGAAAACTGCTCCGGGAGCTTTCGTCCATGCAGTATCAGCGGGCGATGTTTGATTCTGGGAACGCTACGTTCCGGGTCCGGGGGGATGTGGTGGAAATTTTTCCCTCTTACCAGGAAGAGGGGATTCGCATTGAGTTTTTTGAGGACGAAGTCGATTCTATTTCTTCTTTTGATGAGATTACCGGAAAACGCCTGGAATCACTGGAGTCGGTCACCATTTACCCTTCCAGCCACTACGCGACACCCAAAGAGCGGTTACTTACCGCGTTGGGGCGGATTCAGACGGAAATGGATGAGCGGGTGGCTTGGTTTTACGATAAAAATCGGGTGTTAGAGGCACAACGCCTTGCACAACGTACAATGTATGACATGGAAATGATGCGTGAAATCGATCATTGCAAGGGAATTGAGAATTACAGTCGCCACATTGAGGGTAGAGGCGAGGGGGAGCCCCCGTTTACGTTGCTGGATTATTTCTCCGACGATTTTTTGCTCATTGTGGATGAGAGTCACATGACCATTCCCCAGGTCGGGGGCATGTATAAAGGAGATCGAAGCCGGAAAGAAGCGTTGGTGGAATACGGGTTTCGGCTGCCGTCTGCATTGGATAACCGGCCTCTTCGATTTGAGGAATTCGAGAGAAAATTACATCAGGTGGTGTATGTTTCGGCCACGCCGGGAAACTATGAGCTTGAAAAATCCAGGGGAATTACAGCAGAACAGGTAATTCGGCCCACCGGCCTTCTGGATCCTGAGATTGTGATGAAGCCGGCAAAAAATCAGGTGGATGACTTACTGGAAGAGGTTCGAAAGCGAGTGGAAACCGGGGAGCGGGTGCTGGTAACAACTTTGACCAAAAGAATGGCGGAGAACCTTTCCGAGTACTTTGACGACATCGGAATCCGGGCCCGTTACCTCCATTCAGATATTGACACGCTTGAACGCGTTGAGATTCTCCGGGCTTTACGGATTGGTGAATTTGACGTACTGGTGGGTGTGAACCTGCTTCGCGAAGGTTTGGATTTGCCGGAAGTGTCCCTGGTGGCGGTGCTGGATGCGGATAAAGAGGGTTTTCTTCGGTCCACTCGTGCATTGATTCAGGTATCGGGCCGAGCCGCGCGGAATGTGAAAGGGACTGCGATTTTTTACGCAGATAAGGAAACGGATTCTATTCGGGCCACTTTGACGGAGACCCGGCGACGCAGAAAGATTCAGATGGCTTACAATGAGGAAAACGGCATCACTCCGGAATCCATTGTCAAGAACATCAGCAATGTAATGGCATCTATTTTCGAGCAGGATTATGTGACGGTACCGGTGGACAGAGATTTTTCACAAGATTTGAATCATGAACAACTGGCAGATCATATTACGCAACTGGAAAAAGAGATGAAGGCCCTGGCAAAGAAACTGAGATTTGAGGAAGCGGCGGAACTCCGGGACCGAATTCATTCCCTGCAAAAGATGCTGCTTTCCTGAGCTGTCCAACCAAAAAAAGGGAGCCGGATGGCTCCCTCTGGTTATACTCCTCTTATGAGAGCAGTTATTCTTCTTCTGGTGTGGTATCCCACCATTTGCCGCCAATTCCATAGTACTCGGACAGTTTGCTTGCCTGATCCGTATCAAATTGACCATTCCATACAGTAAAATCCGGGTCCAGCCCGAAACCAAAGGAGTTCACCTTGGTGTCATGGCAGGAAGTAGCACAGGAGTTCGGCATAGCGAATTCAAGTGTTTTGGCCGGCGCGATCGCTTCAAAGGTATGGGAGTGGATGTCATACTTGATTGCGGATGTGGCAATTTTCGGCATATGACACTTGGTGCAGCGGGAGAGACCCATTGACCGTTCCGGGCCATAGGGATGGTTGGTATGTGCTGAAACAATGGCACCAATTGCCGTTTTATTGATTTCGTAGTCCGAGACCATTTCGACTGTAATATCGGCGAAGTCACCATGGGTTGCATGGCATGCGAGGCATAGGGTATCATTGTCATTTTCTGTTGGAATGTCGATTTCACTCCCGTCTGCCGCTTCTTCGGTGATTTTTGTGCGAATCATATGCTCACCCCGTGAGCTATGCGGGCTATGGCATTCCGTGCAGGTAACTTTGTGGTAAATGAACGTCGGTTTGCTGGATTTGTCGAAATCGAATCCCTGCTGGTGATGCTGGGTGGAATTGACCCCATCACCCCAGTAACCGGCAGCGTCGGTATAGTAATTGGCAAGGTCCTCTTCAGAACCTGGTTTCCAGTAAGTGTAAGTGTCGTCATTCATCGGCCAGTCATGGATGCCGTTGGGAACAGATTTGACACGTACATGACACTGGGAACAGATGTCGTTCTGCTGCTTTGTGGTCAGTTCACTTGGTGCCACGATTTTTTCCGGGTCACCGCCACCGAGGATATGAGCGGATCCCGGACCATGACAAGCCTCACAGCCTACATTAACAATGTCCATGATACCGTCGTGATCGTAATCGAGGTAAGACGGATCGTCAGGGTCATAAAGGGAGGCTGGATATGCCCCATAGTGCCATTCTCCATTTGTGTCTTCGGTCAATGAGCGGATGCCGGTTGTATGGCAGCCGATACATTTCTTGGAATACTGGCGGGAGTTGTTGGCTGTCAGCTCTGACGCAGTTGTTGAAGTGCCGAATTTCGGCAGATCGTCTGTACCATACCAGTCTGTGTCATGATATGCGACGTATTCATGGGTTTTTTCGTTGAACTGTACCGGGGATACATAGTTTCCGGCAGACAGGTGGTCTGCCGTGTCTGTGACAGGTACTCGGAGCAGGTAACGCTGTTTCCAACTTCCGGTGCCGCCCTGGGTAATGACAACCTGCATAGTCAATTCACCGATGGTGATGAAATAGTTGTCGGTTGTTGCGTTATAGGACAGGATGGGTGCATTGGGTTTGTATTTGTCGAATACAGACGAAATTGTGTTGAAGTCCAGTCCCTGCTGGAAATCGTCTACACCATTCTGGTCATAGTCAGCGACAACACCTTTGCCTGGAACAAGTGAATACATAGACATGGGTCGTCGCAGAGCCTGGAAGTGCTTACTGTCCCGAAGGAAAGAACTCCAGCTATGACAGGCTATACAGTATTCAGACCCGACATACGTGGCGTTGGAAGAGTCTTTTACAGACTTTGCGCCCTTTTCTGTTACCAGAAAAGCCTGGAGGCGTTGAATTATTTGTTTCACTTCCGGCGTGTTCATCCGGGCCCTTGTCTCCGCCGGGTTTTCCATGTCGTGCATGGAAGCGATGGCGGTATCACCGGAAGTGGTGGTGAATCGGTTGGCGGCGAAAGATGCTACCGATACGATCAACAATAGAACCATAATAAAAGCTGAACGCTTCATAAAACCCTCCATTAAGAAAAAGTATAAAAACATTGCCCGGAAAAATCCGGAATTTTTGATTATAGAGCCTCCTTTTACTCCATAAAAAGATTATTGCTATTTGATCCATGTATTGCACTGTGACACGTCGTACACTGGCGGAACTTCGGATCCGCCATATTATGGAACTCCGGCGTATCGGTA
>JAADJC010000070.1 GCA_013151025.1 Acidobacteriota bacterium | reverse complement strand
TATTTGGCAGCACCTACAAGGTCAAAGCCGCCGGGACGGTCTCCGGAAACATCCCCGTCCATTGCCTGTTTATATAACGCATACAATTTCAGCAGCGTGTTATTGTCCGGCCGCTGTGACAGCCGGGTCACTTCTCCCTGTGCCTTTTCAAACTTTTTTTTCATATCTGACATGTTTTCTCCTATGGCCTTCGTAAAGAGTGATGGGTGATGGGTGATGAGTGACAAAAGGCAGGGAAAGAGCCAACTCCGTGATTCTTCTTGCCTTAACACTCGCACTCGCACTCGCACTCACACTGTCTCCCACTCCCCAATTCTGACGTTCAATGTTGTGTGAGGGCAAGGCGGAACGGGAAAAGGAAGCGCAGCGTACCGAGAGGTACGTGAGCATGGATTGCGTTCCGGCAACGCAGAGATTCCAGAAAAATCGGACGTCAGACGTTGAAGCGGAAGTTTATGATGTCTCCGTCCCGAACCACATACTCCTTCCCTTCCAGCCTCAATTTTCCTTCTTCCTTGCACTTTGCCATTGTGCCCAGGGCAATGAAGTCGTCATAATGAACCACTTCCGCGCGGATAAATCCCCGCTCAATGTCCGAGTGAATCTCCCCCGCGGCTTTCCGGGCAACAGTGCCGTTTCGGATGGTCCATGCCCGGCATTCGTCTTCACCGGCGGTGAAGAAGGAGATGTAACCCAAAAGGCTGTAAGAGGCCTGAATTACCCGGTCTTTCGCCAGCGCTTCCAGTCCGAGGTCTTCCATGAACATGGGCTGTTCATCCGGCGAAAGCTGACTGACTTCCATTTCAATTTCGCCGGAAACGGCAATGGCATCTATGTGTTTCATTCCTGCCGATGCTTCCCGGAACCGGGAAAGGAGTTCGGATGCCTCGTCTCCTTCGCCGGTGTTGAATACCAGCAGTATGGGTTTTTGAGTCAGGAATTGAAAACCGCGAATCAGTTTCCTTTCTTCGTCTTTCAATTCCATTTCACGGAGAGGTTTCATTTCTTCGAGGTGGGCGATGATTCGCTGTAACAGGTCATATTCTTTCTTTTCCGGAGCGTTTTTATTGGATTTGACAACTTTCTCAATCCGTGAGATGCGGGTCTCCGCGATTGCCTGGTCAGACAGGAGAAATTCGTCCATCAGGGATTGAAAGTCCCGGATCGGATCAACGGAACCGAAGGGGTGTACCACCGCGTCGCTTTCAAAGGCACGGATGACAACGAGAAGGGCATCGGTTACTTTGATCTGGTTCAGCAGTGCCGGATCCACCGCTTTTTCACCCTCCACTCCCGCTACATCCACATATTCCACCACGGCATTTACCTGGCGTTTGGGGATAAAGATTTCCGTCAATTTATCCAGACGCTGATCCGGTACCTGTACCGTTCCCATGTTCACTTCCAGTTTGTTGGCTCCGTAGCCCGTTTGTGCAGCCTGTCCGGTTAAGGCGTTAAATATGGTGGTTTTTCCGCTTTGTTTTAAGCCAATAATGCCAATTTTCATTCGCTACTCCCTGCTTTCCGTTACCAGCTGCTTCACCACGTCAATGACGGTTCCGTCCCGCCACTCAATGGCTGCAACAACCCTGTCCGTTGTTTCCGGCTTCGGTGCCCTTTTCCCGCCGATGAGTTCGGTGGCTTTATCGTACAGTTCTTCAATGCTGACAAGGGGAAGTTCCGTCCCTTTCAGTCTTTCCAGAATGTCCTGCCTTCGGGGGTTAACGGCAATGCCGTGCTCGGTAACCAGAGCGTCAATGGCTTCCCCCGGTGCCGTGACAGTCACCACGTCTTTCACCACAATGGGATGGGTTTTCCGAGCCAGCGGCGCGGTAATCACGGTCATGTAAGCATCTGTCGTGTCCTGAAACCCGCCGATGCCGTGGAGGAGCCAGCCGTCGGAATGGGTGTTGACGTTGACGTTGAAATTCACATCAATCTCGGTGGCACCGAGAACCGATACCTTCACTTTCGGGGCAAAACAGCCTTTTGTATGGTAGCAGTAGGAGGTGAAGGGATTGGTGTCAATGTGCCGGGGATTTTCCGCCAGAGACTTGATTCCCGCCATGTCAAAACACTGGCCGTCCAGGATGTATTTGACAATCCCTTCGTTGAGCAAATCCACCAGCAGCTGGGTGGAACCGCCCCGGGCAAACGCTGCGGAAACACCCTTTTTCCGCATGAATTCCCCAAGATATTTAACAAACGCCAGCGACATGCCGCCTGCCCCGGCCTGAAAGCTGAATTCCGGTTCTTCCACCAGCCCGGTATCGCGGACCAGTTCAGCCGCAAAACGGGCAATTTTCAGCCGTGTGGGGTCGGTGGTTATTTTTGTTGTGCCTGAAACAATTTTTTCAGGATCGCCGAGGGAATCCACCTGAACCACAAAATCCACGTTTCCTCCCTGAATCGCCCAGGGATAGCAGGGAAAAGGAACAAGATTATCTGTTACCACCGCTACTTTGTCGGCATACAGGGAGTCCGCAAGGGCAAAGCCAATGGAACCGAAAGCCGACGGCCCGTGAACTCCGTTCGCGTTTCCATGTGAATCGGCGGAAGGCGCCGCGATAAACGCAAGATCAATGTGTAAATCCCCATCCTGTATGGCACGGTAGCGTCCGCCGTGTGACCGGAGAATCGCGGTTTTCCGGAATCCACCGGTTGTGCACAGACGTCCTACCGGTCCGTTCATGGATCCTTCAATATTTGCGACAACGCCTGACTTAATATGTTCCACAAGAGGCTCATGAACAGGGAAAAGTGCGGACGGGGCTAATGTAATCCCCTTTACTCCACGTCTTGCCAATTTGTCCACAACCAGATTGACCAGACCGTCCCCGTTACGCAGATGGTGGTGAAAAGATACCGTCATTCCATCCTTCAACCTGGCGCAGTCCAGAACCTCGTCAATGGATTGTTTCAGCTTACTCTCTGTGAAATCCGCTCCTGTTGGAATCTCCGGACCCACTTTAAGGCCTGTGGGACGATGTTTCCCAACTCCCTGAAACGGCACCGCCAATTTTTTGTTTATCTCCGTCGGAACCATCCGCCCCAGCGCGTTTCGAACCAAAGTCATCTCTGCACCTCTTTCAAAAAGCTTCATTTATGAAAATGCACTTTTTATATGGCGAAAA
>JAADJC010000092.1 GCA_013151025.1 Acidobacteriota bacterium | reverse complement strand
AAATGTTGTGGATCAGGTAATTTCCCGAATAAAGGATGAGGAGAGAATTGTGCTTGGCATGTCACCGGAGGGAACGAGAAAAAAAGTGGAACACTGGAAAACCGGTTTTTATCGAATAGCCGAGGGTGCGGGGATCCCCATTGTACCGACGGCTTTGGATTATTCAAAGAAAACAATTGAATTTTTTTCTCCGTTTTTGCTTACTGGGGACCAGGAGTCAGATATCTTACACCTGAAACAACTTTTTCAGGGGGTTACTCCCAGGTATCCTGCCAAGTATTGAGAAGGTTTCAGTTCAGGTAGCTTTTCAGAATCCCCCGGTAGCGGGATCGGCGAATTTTTTTGAGGGCACTTTTTTCAATCTGGCGAACACGTTCACGTGAGAGATTGACAAGTTCCCCGATTTGCTGGAGAGTTTTGGGGTCTTCCCCGTTGAGCCCGTACCGGTGGCTCAGAATTTTGATTTCTCTCTCATTGAGCATGGACAGAGATTCATCCAAGTCATCGAGAAAAGACTGTTTAATGAGATTCTCATCCGCTCCCGGTATGGAAGCCTGCTCAATCAGGTCTGACAGTGAAATATCCGCATCGTCGGAAAGAGCGGCATTCAATGACTGAGCTTCCACTACCTTGGAAAGGATAGAACGAAGCTGAAGTTCGGTGATGTTAAGTTCTGCTGCTACTTCCGCAGGGTAGGGATCCCGTCCCAGCTCCTTTTGAAGCTTGTTCTGAACCCTGGATATATTGTTGAACAAGTTCAGCGTTTTGTGAGATACACGGAAAACGCCGCTTTGTTCCGAGATGGCATGAATGATAGATTGCCTGATCCACCAGACAGCGTAAGTGATGAATTTGACGTTGCGGTCCGGGTCAAATCGTTTTCCCGCTTCAATTAACCCCAGGTTTCCTTCATTGATGAGATCCATGAAGGGAACTCCCCGTCCCCGGTACTTTTTTGCTACGGAAACGACAAACTTCAGGTTGGCTTCTACCAGTTTTTTCAGTGCTTTATTATCTCCCTTCTGGATTTTCCGGGCCAGAGCTTTTTCTTCGTCAGGAGTAATGCGTTCCAGTTCATTGATTTCGTGCAGGTACTGTTTCAGTGCCTGTTCGTCTTCGTAAAACCGTTTATTTGCCATCTTCTTTCTCAATATCCAGGCGGACAATTCCTGTTCTGGGGATTTTCACCAGAGCGTTTCTAATTTTTTCTTTTCCATTGTCCAGATGGTCAATGATAATTTTCTGTAGTGCGCCGGCAAGCTGGTTGATTTCCTGCTGCATCTGTTCCATTTTTCCCCGCATGTTGAGGATAACTTCGATTCCGGCGAGATTTACTCCGAGATCCCGAGCCAGGTTGAGAATGACTTCCAGACGCTTCAGATCATTTTCAGAATAGAGCCGGGTGTTTCCATCAGTGCGGGAAGGGGTCACCAGGCCGTGTTTCTCGTATAGTCGCAGGGTTTGAGGGTGGATGTTGTACATGTTGGCAACCACACTGATCATGTAGTATGGTTCTGAACCTTTTTGCTTACGACCTGTCATTCTTTTCTCCTGTTTGATCCCCTCTATTGAAGCACATCATTTTTCCGTTGGCAAATGTTTGCGAATATTTGCGTCTTCAAATTCTGAAAGCTCTTTCAACAGTTCTCGGACCCGGGTGTTTCGAGTTTCCGGTGTCTGGACTGTAATTTCCAGGAACATATTGCCCGGTGTACCGGTTCTGAGGGATTTGATGCCTTTGCCGCGGATCCGTATTTTCTGGCCGCATTGTGTTCCAGGAGGTATGCGTACTGTTGTGTTCCCGGATACCGTGGGTACTTTTATTTTGGTACCCAGTGCCGCTTCTGAAACAGTCACGGGCAAGCTTAGATAAATATTGTCTCCCACACGCCGAAAGAAAGGGTGGGGTTCCACCTTTGTAATAATGAACAAGTCACCTGCCGGGCCGCCGGCCAGACCGGCTTCTCCTTTCCCCGCAATTCGTATTTTGGAGCCGTTATCCACTCCGGCAGGAATGCGGACATTGATGGTTTCCGAAATCGGCTTTCGGCCGGACCCGCCACAGGCATTGCATTGAGCTTCCTGAACTTGCCCACTTCCCCCACAGAGAGAGCATGGGCGCTGAACGTGGAACAGGCCGCCTCCTGCGGTTTCCCTGCCGCTGCCATGACAGCGTGGGCAGACTGTGGGTTTGGCGATATGGACATGGCCTTTGCCGTCACAGGAGGAGCATGGTTTGCTTCGACTGACGCGAATCCTGGATGTGACACCATTTACGGCATCCTGAAAACTGAGTTTCATGCTGTACTGAATGTCCTGTCCCCGTCTCGGTGCGCTGGAACGGGGGGCACCGGAAGTGCGAAAGCCACCGGCACCCCGGCTGAACATGTCAAAAATCTCAGAAAAATCAACCCCGCCGTTGCCACCGAAACCTCCAAAACCGTTGAAATCCGATCCGGGGCCGCCGCCCCGATCGCCTACAAAACCGTAGGTATCGTATTGTTCCTTCTGTTTGGGATCCGAGAGGACGGAGTTGGCCTCAGAAATTTCCTTAAATCGCCTTTCGGCCTCGGCATCACCCGGATTGACATCCGGGTGATACTTTCGTGCCAGCTTTCGGTAAGCTTTCTTAATTTCTGCGGTCGATGCCCCCTTGGATAATCCAAGGACGGCGTAATAATCCGTGTTGGACATGGGGGTTACCTGTTACTCCTCATCCACCACCTCAGCGTCCACTACATTGTCATCGTCCTTGTTGGTACCCTTATCTGTTGTGTTTTCTTCACCGTTCACGGGCTCTGAACCTGTACCCGTATTTTCTCCACCATACAGGATACTGGAAATCTTGTGGGAAGCTGTCGTCAGGTTATTCAAAGCAGTGTTAATTGCTTCCAGATTGTCACCTTCTATGGCTGTTTTCAGGGAAGCAATACCATTTTCCACTGCTTCCTTGTCTTCTGCCGGTATTTTCTCTTTATTTTCGTTCAGAAGTTTTTCCATCTGATATACAAATGTTTCTCCGTGGTTCTTTGCCTCAATCAACTCCTGTTTTTTCTTGTCTTCATCTGCGTGAGCCTCTGCTTCCCGCACCATTTTGTCAATTTCGTCTTTTGCAAGGCCACTGGAAGCAGTGATGGTTATTTTCTGTTCTTTTCCGGTACCCTTGTCTTTGGCTGAGACATTTACAATGCCGTTTGCGTCAATATCGAAGGTAACTTCAATCTGCGGAACGCTTCTCGGCGCGGGGGGAATACCCACCAGATGGAATTTCCCAAGGGTTTTGTCGTCTTGAGCAAGAGGCCGTTCCCCTTGGAGAACATGGATTTCGACAGAAGTCTGGTTGTCGGCAGCCGTGGTAAAAACTTCAGTTTTCCGGGTGGGAATTGTTGTATTTCGTTCAATCATGCGCGTGAACTGGCCGCCAAGGGTTTCAATTCCCAATGTCAATGGTGTGACATCCAATAGCAGAATGTCTTTCACATCTCCGGCCAGAACGCCGCCCTGAATTGCAGCGCCGATAGCGACCACTTCGTCCGGGTTAACGCCTTTATGAGGTTCCTGGCCGAAAAAATTCTTCACTTTCTCCTGGACCAGGGGGATCCGGGTGGAACCGCCCACGAGGACGACTGCGCCAATTTCGGATGCACTGAGTCCGGAATCCTTCAGGGCTTTTTTGCAAGGTTCCATGGTTCTGTTCACCATGTCTTCAATCATAGCCTCAAGTTTTGATCGGCTGAGTTTTAAGTCCAGGTGTTTGGGCCCGGAGGCGTCTGCTGTGACGAACGGAAGGTTGATTTGGGTTTCCATCATGGATGACAGCTCGATTTTGGCCTTTTCCGCCGCTTCCCTGAGTCGCTGCAGCGCCATTTTATCTCCGGACAGATCAATGCCTGAGTCCTTCTTGAATTCAGTTACAATCCAGTCAATAATTTTGTGGTCCAGGTTGTCGCCGCCAAGGTGGGTGTCGCCGTTGGTGGCCTTTACTTCCACAACTCCGTCACCCACTTCCAGGATGGAAATATCGAAGGTGCCGCCACCGAAGTCGTAAACTGCGATAATTTCATCCGATTTTTTATCAAGGCCATAAGCCAGCGCGGCAGCGGTGGGTTCATTGATGATTCGCTTTACTTCCAAACCTGCAATTTTTCCAGCGTCTTTAGTTGCCTGGCGCTGGGCATCGTTGAAGTATGCGGGTACTGTGATAACGGCTTCAGTAACAGTTTCGCCAAGATAGTCTTCTGCCGCCTGTTTCAGTTTCTGGAGAATCTTGGCTGAGATTTCCTGTGGGGCAATCAGTCTGCCGTCGACTTTGACACGCGCATCCCCATTGTCCGCTTTCTGAATCCTGTACGGCACCATTTTCATCTCTTCCGAGACTTCTTCGTACCGGCGGCCCATGAACCGTTTGATTGAATATACGGTTTTTTCCGGGTTGGTTACAGCCTGCCGTTTGGCTACCTGACCCACAAGTGTGTCATCATTTTTTGCGTATCCGACAACAGACGGGGTGGTGCGCCCACCTTCCTGGTTGGGGATAACGGTTACATCTGTTCCTTCCATAACAGCAACCACTGAATTAGTGGTGCCAAGGTCAATTCCAATAATTTTTCCCATATTTGCCTCCGTAACGGGTTTACTTTATCACGACGACAATATAAATCTTTAGTCTGTTGTTGTCAAGTTATTTCTAAAAAAAATAATCGAGGCTTTCTCGGAGTGAGCTGCGGTGCGTCGCACCGGGTGTTAGATGATAGATGTTGGGTGTTAGGTTGAGAAAAATCAGGGAATTGGACATTCGGCCTGCGGCCGGATGCTGGATGATAGATGTTGAGTGTTAGGTGACAAGAAAACTCAGGGAATTGGATATGAATACTCAATGACAATTCCCTGTCTTTTTCTGGTCAGAACATAGAGCACAGAACACTTCTTTTTCAACCTTATTTCTGATCAGGAATAGAGGGGCTGGAACTGACCCGGTTCGACGGCGAAGAAGTGATAGAAGCGCTCCAGTATTGCACGTAGATTTTCCTCAGTGAAGGGGATCTGGCCCCCTGCGGCCCGGGTGTGACCCCCCGCTGTGCCGATACCCTCAACCATGAGAAGTGCCAACCCGCCGAGACGAATGCCATTCATGGATGTGCGGAGGGAAAAATGCAGGGTGTCTTTGTATCGTCCATACACGAGAACAATTTCCACGCCTTCCATTCGAAGGAAAAAGTCTGCCATTTCAGCCGGCATGTCTGGATTAAAGGTCTGATCCGTATCCGCTACCAGAATATGCTCGTAAATTTGCCCGGAAAGAACGGCATCACCGACGTCATGATAGTATTTCTTTGGAAGATCCGGATTTTGTATCTGATTCAGAAGTTCCGGATGAATTTCGGGGTATAGACTGAAAAATATTTCACGGTCAAGATCACCGCTGTCCCGGGAAAGACCATCCGTGTCGGTCTGGATACCATAAAAGAGAGCGGTGGCCAGTTTTCGGGAGATGGGAATGTTCAATGCTCTGAGATAACCGGCAACAATTGTAGAAGTCGATCCGGCATTGATCTGATGATCCAGGAATTGGCAGTCGAATGCTTTTCCCTCGGAAGGATGATGGTCAACTACCAGAAGGCCCGGGCGGTTTGCCGGGAAAACATTATTCCGCATACCGGGTTGAGAGTCCACCAGGCAGAGATGTGAATAGTCATCCAGATTTACGGCACTGAAATGCCGGATCGGGATGTCCAGCAGTTTTACCATCAATTTATTATTCATTCTGCCGATAATCCCGTTGAAAATAATGTCTGCAACTGTGTCGCATTGATGCGCAAAAAGAGCCTGCAGTCCGTAGGCGGAGGCCAGTGCGTCCGGATCGGGGTTGTTGTGCATAAGGATGCAGATTTTGTCTTTACTGGATATGTCGGTAAGGAGTTTTTTCAATGTATTTGTTTTTTTCATGATAGCTTCATTATACATGAAAGCAAATTCAAAACGCTGTTTAATCTTGAAAATCCGGTTGGAAGAAAGGGGTGAATCTGCAATAATGCGGGTACGGGAGGGTGGATGACGAAGATACGGGTGCTGCCGGATATTGTCGCCAACCGGATTGCTGCCGGGGAAGTGGTGGAGCGGCCGGAATCGGTGGTAAAAGAGCTGATTGAAAACGCACTGGATGCCGGTGCGACCAGCATTCGCGTTATGCTGAAAAATGGCGGAAAGCTCAATGTTACCGTTATAGATAACGGTTGTGGGATGGGCTATGACGATGCCATGCTGGCGTTTGAGCGCCATGCCACCAGCAAAATCAGTACGGAGCAGGATCTTCTCGGTGTGGCAACCCTGGGGTTTAGGGGTGAAGCGCTTCCATCCATCGCTTCGGTGAGCCGGTTGCGCCTTTCCACCTGTCAGAAAGGAGAGTCAGAAGGCACCATCCTGTCCATGGAAGGTGGGGTATTGAAAAAGGTGGTTCGGGGACCATTGGAACCGGGTACGACCATTGAGATCGGCTCATTGTTTTTCAATGTACCGGCCCGTAAGAAATTCCTGAAAACGGTAGAAACAGAATATGGTAGAGTCGCCCGTATGGTCACATCGTATGCATTGGCCAATCCGGATGTTTCCTTTTTTCTGACTCACAATGGTAAACAGACCTTTGCTTTTTCAGAACGCCTGGGGCTGGCAGACCGGGCACGTCAGGTACTGGGGGAAGATCCTGCATTGGCGGATTTGACAGAGCCCGGTATTGAAGTATCCGTATTCCTTTTACCACCGGAACACAATCTAAGGTCTCCCTTGAAACAGTTTTTCCTGTTGAACGGGCGATTTATCCGGGATAAAACCGTTTCTGGTGGAATGCTGTCAGCTTATCGCCAGTCCGCCGCCCATATTGAAGGATACCCTCAGGTAATTATTAAATTGACCGTAGCGCCTGAAATGGTGGATGTGAATGTTCATCCGTCCAAACTGGAAGTCCGGTTCCGCCATCAGTCAGACGTTTACAATGCGGTGAAAACCTGCTGTCTCAATGCGCTCTTCTCCAGGCACCAGGCGCCATCTGTGTTCTATCAACAGGGAAGGGAGAGATTGGGGACTTACCCGCCTCAGCTGTCCGACTGGCAGAACAATTCGCCAACCGGAAATTCCCCCGGCCCTTCATTTTCCCGTGGTTGGCACGTGGCAGAACACGTACCTGCCACGGTGTCACAATTAGACGGAGTTTCTCATGAATCCAATCCGGTAGTGCCGGCTGCTTTCAGTGTGCTGGCCCAGTTCCAGGAAACATATATCCTTGTGGAACATGAAGGGGAGCTTTACATTATTGACCAGCATGTGGCGCACGAACGAATTCTCTTTGAACTGGCGTTGCGGAACATCTGGGAAACCGGCATTGCGCAAAACCGCCTGGTGATTCCGGAAACAGCCAACGTAGGCGAGGAATTGCTTGCTGTGATTCAGGAGCATAGGCAGTTAATAGAAAAAGCAGGATATATGGCTGAAAAGGTGGGAGAAGGGGTTCTGAAAATCACAGCAAGTCCGGTTTTTGTGCCAAATGGGCAGATCGCCGCCACCCTCCTGGAACTCCTCGCCATGATTGCAGAAGGCCGAGAGGCGGACGTGAAAAGCCTCTACCGTGACGTGGCAGCACTTATCGGGTGCAAGGCCGCGATCAAAGCAAACCACTCACTGGGATATGCTGAGATGACGAGGCTGATTGCGGATCTGTTTCAAACGGAGAATCCGTATTACTGTCCCCATGGCCGCCCGGTGATTCTTAAATTAACCCTATCCGAAATCGAAAAGCTGTTCATGAGGAAATAGGCGGATGTAGCCGCCGTGAATGGTGGATTGTGGATGGTTGGAAAAATCAGGGAAATACGGGATGAGGTCATTTGTCGAGTATTGGACCTGGCCCATCCCTTTCTAGTTAAAGGCAAGTTCGGACAAGGTTAACGGACTGTTGCCTGAAAGCATTAAGTGAATGAAAGCATAGCGGGAATATTCGGACAAAACCGAAAAATGCGACCTGAAATCAGTAAAAAAGCATCTTCAGACCTGAGAAGCCCGAGAAAGAATCTGTCATACGGCGCATTGCGCTACCGCCACATTCTCAATTGGTGAAGAAATCCAGGATGTTCCCGAGTTTGGATGTATCGCCCCGGTAAAATTCTGTGTATTGACACCGGGTGCATGTCAGGGTGGTGAACTTCCGGTTCTGTACATCGAATATCTTTGCAAAGCGGCCACCGGTTGCCCGCATTACATCTGTTTTGAATTCTGTGTTTCCGCACTTCGGACAGATCCAACCTTCATTTTGTGCCATATCATCTCCTTCATTATCAAGTTGTCGGTTGTGCAACTCATCCCGGATCATGCCGGACAACCGCACTTCTTTTACGTTTTCTTTTTCTGGATTATTCATTCTTTGCCGGTTTTTCAGGGAAATACTTTCTGTGGGCGTTCAATCACTGTTCGTGTTTAGCTGTATTTGTTGTTAAATAATTTAACGTTAAAAAGTTGAACACATAGTTCTCTTGATTTTTCTGTGTGTTAACGTATAGTGAATACCGTCAAGAAGTTTAGCGGAAGTGTATCACGATTAAAATCAGTTAGTTGCATACGGAACGGCACAATTTGTACACTCTTTTGACGGTAACTTGCACCCCTGTTATGCTTAAATCATAGAAAAAAAAGGATTATAAAAGTTGGCATCGAACTTGCTATATAAAACCGTGTCATGAATTATTACTTTGGAGGTAATGAAATGGATACTCAAAAAAGAATTTTACTGGTGGACGACGAATCATCTATAAGAAGAACATTATCATTTGGACTGGCTCAGCGCGGATATGAGGCTGATCCGTGTGCCGATGGTGTCAGTGCTCTTATGAGGATGGAAACACTGGAAAAAGACGGAGCCATGCCGGCTGCTGTAGTACTGGATATTCAGCTTCCGGACATTCTGGGAACCAAACTGGCACGGATTATCAATTTCAAATATCCGAACATTCCCATATTTTTGATTACCGGTTATGCAGACAAGCTGAATCCCAGTGAGATCAAGGACCTGAAGGTTACCGCACTTCTGGAAAAGCCATTGAGTACAGATGAACTGGCAGATCGTTTTGAAAGTGTAATGGCAAAACAGAGCCCCGCTCCTGAAGTGATCCCGGAAAGTGTCGTGGAGCCCGCCACATCGGTTTCCGCCTACCTGCTGTTAAAATTGGATGAATCGAAGAATTTCTTTGAAAGCTACCAGAAGTTGTATTACATGGATAACGTAGTGTATTGCGATGCGACCAAGGGTGAATATGACATTTTTATGCTGATTCAGGCGAATACCCGGGAGCAGATCAATGCGGTAATTGAACAGAAAGTAAAAACTGTAGAAGGTGTTAAAGAAGTTGAAGTACTCCAATTGGAGCCGCCTCTTCTGAGTGAAGCCCTGGAAAATGTGATTCATGCTGCGGAAGATGCTTTGCACGAGGGGGAAGAAGATGATCAAAATGCTCGCGAAATGAGCAATCTGGTATGTTCTTATCTGTTGTTGGAAATTGAAAAAGACAAGTTAGAGAAGATATACCCTGCGCTCCGCCTGAATGAGAATGTTGTCTACTGTGATTACACCACGGGTACTTACAACCTGGTCGTATTTCTTCATGGCAGGTTCTATAGTGATATTGATAAGTTCATTGAAGAACATATTACCAGTATGGATGGTGTACTCAGAGTCAAGGAATATCCGGTTGTAAATCTGCTTGGCATGTAAGCAAAAATTTCCTGCTTTTTAAGTTGCCCCCGGGCCGGTTTTCCGTGCCCGGGGGTTCTTTGCGTTTTGAGAGTTGCAAATGTAAATATTCCTCTTATAATGGGAACAAAGATGGCGTTTATGCCAACCAAAGGAGCTTGATTACATGTCTGAAAAGAAGCCGGTAGCGTTGATGGAAAAGACGGTGGAAGAATTCAAAATTGATCTGATCAACAAACGGAAAACCAAGGGGTCATTGATTCCTCTGCTCCAGTCGGCCCAGGATACTTATGGTTATATCCCGGAGAAGGTGATTCACTACATCAGCGAGATTGTGGGTATCCCGGCGGCGGAGATTTACGGGGTAATCACATTTTACGCACAGTTCAGGTTGAAGCCCCTGGGCAAGTACGTCATCAGGATATGCGAAGGTACTGCCTGTCACGTTAATGGTGCAAAGGATCTGTTGAAGACACTCCAGGCAGAGTTGGGAATCTCAGTTGGAGAAACCACCGAGGATGGACTGTTTTCTCTGCAATCTGTTGCATGTCTGGGATGTTGTTCCCTGGCACCTGTGGTAATGATTGATGAAGATACCCACGGGAGCCTGACATCTGATAAGGTCAGGAAAATAATCAGGGAATATAAAAAACGGTGACTGGTTTTTACTCTCCATCTGATAAGGATTCCTGGACAGGAAGGAATTGGATTTGTAAATGGCAGATAGCTGTCTCACTACTGGTTGGGGTAAGAGGAAACAACGGAAAAGGGGGACCCGCGATTCATGAAGATTAATGTTGGTCTTGGCACGTGCGGAATTTCAGCAGGCGGTCGGGCGGTTTATTCTGCCCTTGAAGAAGAAATAGCCCGGCAAAACCTGGACGTATCGTTGCAGGTAACAGGTTGCATGGGAATGTGCTACGACGAAGTACTCGTGGAACTGTTTGACGGAGATGGAAGTTATTTGTATGGGAAGGTGACTCCGGACATGGCACTGGAAATCATCAATCGCCATGTGATAGCCGGAGAACCGATTCCGGAGTGGATTGTAAGAGGAAAAGTTGTTGAGGAAAAGGATCCTTTTTTTGATAAACAGGATCGCATTGTTCTTCGAAATTGCGGCATAATCAATCCTGAATCAATAGAAGATTATATGGAGAGACAGGGGTATGAGGGCATCCGGAAGGTTACCCGGGACCATACGCCTGAAGAAGTAATCGATATGGTTCTCCAGTCCGGGTTGCGCGGCCGTGGGGGAGGTGGTTTCCCTACCGGTTTGAAATGGCGTTTCGCGCGCCAGGCGCAAAATGACAAGAAATACATTATCTGTAATGCAGATGAAGGCGATCCCGGTGCATTCATGGACAGAAGCGTCCTGGAGGGGGATCCCCATTCGGTTCTGGAAGGCATGATGATAGCGGGATATGCCATTGGCGCCGATGAAGGTTATATTTATGCCAGAGCCGAATATCCACTTGCAATCAAGAGGTTGAAACTTGCGATTAAGCAATGCGAAGAGCGGGGGCTTCTCGGTAATAAACTGTTTGGCACAGATTTCGATTTCAGGATTCAAATCAAACAGGGTGCCGGCGCATTCGTCTGTGGAGAAGAAACCGCATTGATTGCATCAATTGAAGGCAAGCGCGGCGTTCCCCGGATTCGCCCCCCTTTCCCTGCCAATAAAGGGCTGTGGGACAAGCCGACCAATATCAACAATGTGGAAACATTGGCGAACATTGCCTGGATCATACTGAACGGACCTGAGGCGTATGCTTCCCGTGGAACTGAAAAATCCAAGGGAACCAAGGTGTTTGCGCTGGCTGGCAAAATAAAAAAGAGCGGCCTGACTGAAGTTCCGATGGGGACGACCATAAACGAAATTGTGTTTGACATCGGCGGCGGTATCAAGGGGGATAAAAAATTCAAGGCTGTTCAGATGGGTGGTCCGTCAGGTGGATGTATTCCGGCCAGTATGGGTGATATCAAGATAGACTTTGATGAAATCAATAAAACCGGCGCCATCATGGGTTCCGGGGGTATGATTGTTCTGGACGAAACAACCTGCATGGTGGACATCGCCAGGTTCTTTCTGACTTTCACTCAGAATGAATCCTGTGGAAAATGTACTTTTTGCCGGATTGGAACCAAGCGAATGCTGGAAATACTGGAAAGAATTACAATGGGGAAGGGCAAAGAGGGAGACCTGGATCTCCTTGAAGATCTGGCCCATAAGGTCAAGGACTCCAGCCTCTGTGGTCTTGGTCAGACTGCACCGAACCCGGTTCTTACTACATTAAAATATTTCAGGGAAGAGTATGAAGCTCATATCCGGGACAAGAAATGCCCGGCACACAGTTGTGTGGCTCTGCTGACTTACCGCATTCTTAAAGATAACTGTACCGGCTGTACCCTTTGTGCGAGAAAGTGTCCGGTTGATGCGATCACCGGGACAGTCAAAGAGCCCCATGTGATTGACCAGGCAGCCTGTATCAAATGCGGGCAATGCTATGATGTCTGTCGGTTCAATGCCGTCGAAAAACTGTAAGCTGTGGAGAATGATAAGATGAATACAATTGAAGTTACGATAAACGGCAGAAAGATTCAGACAAGCCCTGACAAAACCATACTTGAAGTGGTTCGGGAGCACAATCTGGACGATATCCCTACTCTCTGTCATGATGAACGAATTGAGCCGTTCGGCTCCTGCTTCCTGTGTGTTGTGGAGGTGGAAGGCCTGAACAAACTGGTGCCGTCTTGCGCGACGAAGTTAACAAATGGCATGGTTATTCATACTGATAATGATCGTATCCGAAGCTCACGAAAAACGGCACTTGAACTGTTGTTGTCCAACCATTATGCGGACTGTATCGGCCCCTGCGTGGATAACTGCCCTGCACACGTAGATGCCCAGGGCTATATCGCTTTGATTTCCATGGGGAAATATGAGGAAGCACTTGCCCTGGTCAAAGACCAGAACCCATTGCCAATGTCTATCGGTCGTGTTTGTGTCCGAAATTGTGAAGATGCCTGCCGTCGCGAGAAAGTTGATGAGTCAATTGCAATTAACTTCCTGAAACGCTTTGTGGCGGATGTGGATGCGAAACATCACTGGACACCTCAGCCAAAAGCATCGAAGGGAAAACGGGTTGCAGTAATTGGCGGCGGGCCGGCCGGATTGACCTGTTCCTATTATCTGGCATTGGAAGGATATGCGGTTACGATTTTCGAAAAACTACCGGAGTTGGGCGGAATGTTGCGGTATGGAATCCCTGAATATCGTCTGCCAAAGAAAATCCTGGACGATGAAATTAAGTGGATTACAGATCTCGGAATCACGGTTAAAACCGGAGCAGAAATGGGGAAGGACTTTACTGTAAAAAGCCTGATGTCGGACAGCTTCGATTCTGTTTTCCTTTCCGTTGGTGCCCAGGCCGCCAGTACCATGCGTCTGGAGCATGAGGACGATACTGAAGGCGTGATCAAGGGTATTAATTTTTTACGGGACCTCCAGCAAGGTGAATTGCCGGAATTGTCGGGAACGGTGGCCATTGTGGGTGGCGGGAACACGGCTATTGATGCGGCACGGACTGCGCTTAGATGCAAAGCGGATAAGGTGGTGATTGTATATCGCCGTAGTGTAAAAGAAATGCCTGCAAATGAAGAGGAGATCGAGGCTGCCCGTGCAGAGGGGATTCAAATGGAATTCCTGACGCTCCCCACAAGAATTATTCGTGAAGAAAACCGGCTGAAAGCCATCGAATGTATCCGTATGGAACTGCACGAAGCAAAACCGGGTGAGCGACCCCGTCCCGTTCCGATAGAAGGCTCTGAATTTACTATGCCTGTGGACTTTCTGATTGGCGCAATCGGCCAGAAAGTGGATACTGCATTCGCAAAAGGTTCAGAAGGATGTGAACTGGAGAAATGGGGTACGATCAAGGTAGATGAAGACACCATGGCCACATCGCTTCCCGGTGTTTTCGCGGGCGGTGACGATGTAACCGGACCGCTGACTGCCATCATGTCCATTGCTCAGGGCCACCGAGCCGCGACCTCCATTGCTCAATTCCTGGACCATGGAAAGGCCGAAGCTTCTGATTTCCGGTTTTACAGTTTCAAACATCGTTTTGACGACATGCCGGAGGGAGAATTTGAGTGCATCGCAAAAGACCCGAGAGAAAAAATGCCTGAACTTCCCGTAAACCAACGCACCTGTACTTTTGATGAAGTGGATCTGGGATTTTCGGAAAAGCAGTCATTGCACGAAGCGGAACGGTGTCTGGAATGCGGATGTTCTGAATACTACGATTGTGCGTTGCGCAAATATTCAGACCGATTCGAGGTGAATATTGCAGACTTCGTTGGGGAAGTGAATCGATACGATGTAGACAAAGACCATCCTTTTATCGTTCTGGATCCGAACAAGTGCATCAATTGCGGTAAATGTGTTCGTACATGCTCTGAAATGCTCCAGGTTTCCGCTTTGGGTTTTGTAAATCGGGGATTCAAGGCTGTGGTCAAACCTGCTATGGAGCGTCCACTCTTAGAAACCAATTGTATAAGCTGTGGAAACTGTATTGACGTGTGCCCTACCGGTGCTATTGCAGAAAATTTTCAGCATAAGGTACTGGGGATTTTAAAGAAGGAAAACCACCTGTCGGTCTGTCAATTCTGCTCTCTGGGATGCACAATAAATTACAAAGTCATAGATAACAACATATTCCATGTGGAAAATTCAGTCGATGCAGTCATTGATTCCCATAATCAAGGTTATTTGTGTTTAAAAGGACACTTCGGTCACAGGTACCTTTCAGGTGAGAACCGTTTGACGAGTCCATTGATAAGGGAGAATCGGAAGAACCGGGAAGCCTCATGGGAAGAGGCGATGGAAACGACAGTGAAACGGGTAAGGCAAATAATAGATGCCCACGGCCCGGAGTCCGTTGCTGTTTTCGGTTCACCCAACCTTTCCAACGAGGAATTGTATCTGCTGCAGAAATTTGCCAGGGTCGGTCTGAAGTGCAATAACATTCACAGTTTCACAAACATGCTGTATGGAATTGACCAGGACTGTCTGGATGCTTCTATCGGTATGACAACATCCACCGCCTCCACGGATGAGATTGCAAAGGCAGACGTAGTTGTGGTAATAAATTCAACCGGTTCGGAAGAAAACCTCATTACGGAATTAAAGATTAAAAAGGCGCAGAAACGCGGAGCCAAATTGGTACTGTTCAGTTCCTCCGAAATAAAGCTTACGAAATTCACAGATCTTTGGATAGACAACAAAAAGGGAACCAGTACGGTTGTTATGAACGGACTTGCACGAGAATTTCTCAAGATGCCTACCACAGACAGGAAAGCGATTGAAGCTGAGACCTCAGGACTGGCCAAACTGGAGGAAATGGTTGCACCTTTCGGCAGAAGCAATGTGGCAGTCACAACAGGAATATCCGTCTCAAAATATGAGGAACTTCTCAGCATGCTGCTGGATCCGAATAAGAAAGTTGTATTTGTATATAACCTGGATTCATGGCGGGAAAAAGCCGGGAACGATCTGCAGAGCATAGTAAACTTTCTGATTTTGACGGGACGTCTCCAGGGAGATGGAAACGGTCTGGTGTTGATGCGGGAATACGCGAATTCTTCCGGCGTTGCAGATATGGGTGTTTCTCCCAATCACCTGCCGGGCCAGGTCGGTGTGAGCGAGACAGAGGAAATTTCCCGGATCGGCAAAGCCTGGAATACGTCTTTAGAGATATTCAAAGATAACAATCTTCAAGAAGCCATGCTGTCGGGAAAGATTAAGGCCGCACTGATATTTGGTGAGGATCCGCTGGTTCTGGTTGAAAACCGTAAATACTTTGATCACCTTGGATTTGTGATGGTAAGTGACAGTTTCCACACGCACTCAACTGCCGAAGCCGATGTTGTATTCCCGGCTGCCACATACATGGAACAAGACGGTACCTACACTACCTGCGACCGAAGAGTTCAACATGTGGCTCGAATCACCGAGCCAAAGAACATCTACGAAAACTGGCAGATGATATCCATGCTTGCAGGCTTTTTCTCAGAAGATTTCAAGTATGACTCAGCGGAGGATGTCATGAGTGAAATTAAGAAGGTAAGCCGACTGAGTATGGATGGAAGTGGAATTCCAGATATGGGGAAAGTATATCCCGGATTTGCGATTTACCAGACACAGCTCGGCACGATGAATCCTGAAAAACCGACAGTTCTCTTCTCGGAAGAATTTTTCAGAAGCCGGGTGAAAAACAGACTCAGAAGATGAGGTAGAAGGGGTGGGGGCGCGCATGACGATTCCTGACGATTTCGATTCTGTATGGATTTGCCTTCAAGATGTTCTGATTCTGGATGAAAACAGCCAGATTGTCCATTCCGGAGACAACATACGGGATATACTATGCACTCTCAATACCCCCTTAAAGGGCAATTTTCTGGATTGTTTTCCGGAACCAGAGGTCCGACTCTCGATTGAAGAAACGTTGACGGCTGTGCATCGTGAACATAAGGCACATTCACTGAAAATCCCCGGCATAGATACAAAGCTGTCTGCCTTCCCATCAGGGAAAGAGCAGAAGCGGGTTGTGGTCGCGGTTGAAACAGCGTTGAAAGCGGCGAATCATATGCGACATCAACTACAGGAACGGGTTAAAGAAGTGGAATGCCTGTACAGCATCAGTCGCGAGCTGAAGGGGTCTCAGAATCTGGATGAGGCAATCAATAAATCCATTCAGTATCTGATCGCCGGATTCCAGTATCCGGACATCACGTCAGTGAGAATCGAATTGAAACCTGGCAAGGTTTACGGCGACCGGAATACCGATCCCGAAACCGCCCCGAATACACTGAAAAGACCAATTCTACTTGGCAACAAGGAAATTGGTCGTATTTACGTTTTCTACCTGGAACAGGCGGATTTCCTTGATGAAGAACATGCATTGTTGACTGAAATTTCCATCATCCTGGGTAACCGGCTGGAACGGCTTAAGTATGTTCGAAAATTGGAGAAAAGGCGTAAAATCCTCCTCCTCAAGAATGAAAAGCTTCTGGAATTGACAAAAGTATGCAGCGCCGCGAGGAAAAAATTGCAGGGTGTATTAGACGCCATCACAGATAAACTGGTCGTAATCGGGGCGGATTACAACATCGTCCTCTCCAATAACGATCAAATCCGCGTGGGGGGAACATGCCACAAAGAAATTTTCTCCAGCGATGAGCGATGTGAAAACTGTCCCAGTGCGGTCGCTTTCAGCGAATCCCATCCGGCAGTTACAGAGTTGCGAAGGGGAGAAAAGTATTACTTTATCCGGGCATATCCAATTTTAAACGATGAAGGGGAAGTAGACCGGGTAGTGGAGACTGTCAGTGATGTGACCAAGCAGAAACAGATGGAAGC